>JAGMDA010000175.1 GCA_023128935.1 Candidatus Eiseniibacteriota bacterium
GATGGGTACTGTCCCCTCGCGCCTTAGAATCCGCGGGTAGACTCGGGATGCGTCTCCTCCTGGTCGGGCTGTGCCTGCTGCTGGTTACCCTCGGCGGGTGTGGGCGATCCCCCTCGACTGAAAGTTATGCTGAGCAATTGGCCGAGCCTATCCGCTCCCCCGTAACCACCGCAGAATTCGTCGTTTGCATTGACAATTCGGCAAGCATCAGGCCTCCCGAGCAGGTCCTCATCCGCGAAGCGACCATGCTTTTGGCCGACCTGGCCGACGAGGGCGACCGAATCTCGGTGATCACCTTCGGTGAGACAGCGCAGATTGTGGCTTCCGTGCTTATCGCGGGGGACGCTGATCGCGACGAGTTCAAGCGCGCAGTTGAGAGGGGAGTCGATTTCCGCGAGCAGTATTCCGACATTCGTGCCGGGCTGGAGTTGCTGGCGCACGAGCGGGAGCACCTTTTTCCGACGGAAACCTCGCTTCATGCGGCAATCCTCTTTACCGATGGCAGGCTGGAACCACCTAACCACCAGACCATGGCTGCTTTTCAGCAGATTCAGAGGCTTCTGGCCGGTCCGCTGCAAGGCCTGCCCATCTACGCGGTCCTTTTGGGGAACACGACCAGCAGCCAGACGATCCCCGGCCTTGGCATTACCGGGCATCAGCTCATGGCACGTCATATCGCAAGGACACCCGGGTACTTCTATCACGCAGAGCACATCGACCAGCTTCTCGACGCGGCGGTCTTCATCCTGAAGAAGACGAAAGGGGTCTCCTCGCTCGGGGAAGAGGGCGGTACGACATTCCGGATCGACCGGACGGTGAAGACAATGATTCTGATTGTGCGCAAGCTTTCGACGGATGGTACGCGGCTTGCCCACTCGCACGAGATCGAGCTTCAGCCACCTTCTTCTGAAGACAGGATTTTCCCTGAGCAGCCATCCGGTCCCAGGCCCGGGCGCAGCCCCGAAGCGATCTACCAGAACCGCGACTACACCTCCTTCGATCTCTTTGTGGTCCGCAACCCCCGCGAAGGGCTCTGGAAGGTATCGCTCACCAATGGCGAAGTGCCCTCGGTCCTCAGCAGGATCGTCACGCCGATCCATCTCGTTGTCGATGCCCGGGCAACCTACTACCTGAATGAAGCAGCAAAGATCCGGGCTTGGCTCGTCGATGATGAGCTTCAGGAGATCTCGCGCGATACCTACCGGCTTAGCGCCCACATGGGTGCGCAGGGCGCTCTGGCCACCTCAAAAGCGCACAGCCCAATGGAGCATGACAGTCTCACGGGCCAGTACCATCTGGCCGTTCCGCACACGCTGGTTGCTGTGATCGGTGACGAGTCGCAGATGGGAACGGTAGATGTCGAGGTCATCGCACAACGGATGCAGGTGGCAGACGATGACCAACTCGACCCATGGTTCGTTCGCCGCTCACCTCGAATGACGATCGAGGTCCAAGCACCCCTCGTCTCTTGGCTGCATCTGCCGGTGCGTATCGAGCCGATTCCGTTGCGGCCCTCGTCGTTCGCCCTGGGGGCCGAGCTGGATACACGCAATCCGTTCTACACGGAGTTTGAGGTTCCTCCCCAGCTCGCGATCGAGATCGAGAAGCTCGATGAAAACCAGAGGCGGTATGTGTCCTGGATGAGCCAGACAGTGGACGCAGCCGCACAGGAGCATGCTCTGCTCTATCAGGTCCCCCTGGATCTCACGGAATGGGGCAGCTATCGCTACCGCTATCGTCTCCTCGGACAGACGCGGGCTGGTGAGTTTGCGATCGCCAGCCCATGGTTTGATTCGGCGGTCGTATTCCCGTGGAGATTGGCGGCGGCAGCCTTGTTGGTGGTTGTGTTGCTCCTGCATCTCGTCGGGATCCTCACCGTCAGGCTTCAAGGGCAGGTGCGGATCTCTATCGACCATGTCGGCCACACCGTAAGGGTGCCCCCAAGGCGATCGTTCGACAGCCGGCGGGATAATGACCACGTTCGTCCGGTGGAGGAGCAGCTCAGGGCAACGCGCTTCTTGGTCCGTCCGGTCCGGACGCTTCTTGTCAGCAAGCGCCTGCAACTCAAGATGCTGGCCGGCTCCGCCAATGTCGACGGCCGTCGCACGGTGCGTCAGGGAAGTGCGGTTCGATTGGGTGTGGGGCGACACACCTTGCGGTTTCATGACGGAGGCAAGGAAATCGAGGTGCAACTGCACCTGAGCGTATGAGATTGCTGTAACGCTGTCACTATGATATAGGAGGATCCTGCCATGGCCACCAATCCTGAATTCCGCAGAACTGTTGTTATCGGTCTCGGCGGTGCCGGACAACAGATTGCACTGCGGACCAAACGCCTCTTCCTCGACGCCTATGGGATTCTTCCTCCCTGCGTAAAGCTCTTTTGTCTCGATACGGATGTGGTTGATATCCGTCTCCGTTCAGCCATTTCGGATCAGGAATACAAATTCGATCCACAGGAATTCCTGCATTTGAAGGTGGATGATCCAACGGCATACATCAAGGCGGATCCCACAGTACAGAAGTGGTATGTGAAGCCGACGCCGACTGGTGCCATCAATAATGGCGCTGGGGCAATCCGTCAGGCGGGCCGGCTGGCCTTTTTCAAGCACATCAATGTGATTGTGACGCGCTTCCGCGAGCTGGTCGTCCAGCTCAATCGTCAGCAATTGCACGATGACATGGCAATGGCGAAAAGCCGACTCGCCGCGACGACTGATTTCGAGCTCTCCGAGAAGGATACGGCTATCTATATCTGCGGCTCCCTCGCCGGGGGTACGGGCAGCGGCAGCTTCCTCGACACGGCCATTCTACTTCGTCACCTTCAGCAGAACGTGCTCATCCACGGCTTCTTTCTCCTGCACTGGGTCTACCGCAACAAGCCGTTCGCCCACCGCACACCAGGGAACACGTACGCAGCCCTTGCCGAACTCGATAACCTCCAGAGCATCATGTTCGGTGCCAAAGGCTTCATTCCTTACAGTACACGCTACGGCTCAGAAACAGTCGCAGTTACCAAGGCACCGTATGACATTGTCCATCTTCTCGATGGTCGCAACGAGATCGGCCAGAACATCGATGGTGTAGAGAACCTGACTGACACGGTCGCGAACGCCATCTTCCTCTCAATGTCCTCCATGTCATATCCCGCAGATAGCGCGGTCGACAACCTGCTGAAGGCGATCAACGCCACGAATCCCTCATTGTGGGGTGGGCGTTACCCGCGCTACTCCAGCATCGGGGTGAGTTCGATTCACTACCCGGCAACGGAGTTGCATCGCCTTCACGCGGCTGAAAACGCGCTTGAGCTCTGCCGCACAGCGCTCAACCAGCTCGAGTCCAAGGACGAGAGCGGCACCGGTCAGACGGCCACGGTCAGCGAGCAGGACATCCGCGATGATGTCAAGCACTTCATCGATCAGCACGAACTCACGGGAGATGGCATTCGCGTCCGGATGGAAACCTCCGTTTCACCGGATCCCTTTGCCGTCCAAACCTACGATATCGGTGATCCCACATTCCCGGCACCGGTCAATGAGGCTCGCGAAACCGCCTTCCGTGATTTGGAAACAATGCTCGAGCAGGCGTTCGAAGCCAGGGGCCAGGAATATGTGCAGGGGGTTACCGAGGCTCTGGCCAAGCGCCTCAAAGAACTCTCCGGCGACCCACAGTATGACACTGCTGCACTCCATACTTGGGCGGCAACGCTGCGCAAGGAGATCAATGCGCTGCAGGGGGCGGTCGGGCGAGAGCTGGATCACGGTCGGCAGAGGCAACACGACACCGAGGGGAGTGCCAAGGACCTCCTCGATCATGCGGCGGGTCTGGCGATGGTTCCCATTCTTCAGCCTCGTGTTCGGGCTGTTCGGCGGTGGGAGAAGCGAGTTAACGAACTGCTCGAGCACAAAGTGAAGCTTTTCCGCTTAGAAGAGACAAAACGATCCCTCGACGCGTTGAACGAGCGATTGAAGGAGGCATCCTCTGTGTCTGTCCCGGCGCAAGCCGAGATTGCAGAAGCCCTGGAGAAGACAGAGGCAGTCTTGCTTGCGGCGACAACGCGGGAGCGCGAAAACATCAACATCCTCCGTTCGAAACCGAACCATGTTCTACTCGGCGATGGCCGCGCCACCATCGTGCCGGGCCGCGACGCCGATGCGCATTCCCAAGAGGGTGCTGCAACTTGTGACGTCAGAGACCACTATGCGACCTATGCCGATTTCACCACCGAGAAGGGAATCCATTCTACCGAGCACTATCTGAAGACCTACGAAGAGGGGCCGCGGAAGCTGGTCGATCTGTTTCTTGGTTACTGCAGGGAGAAACTCCAACGCCTGGGGGACTACTCAGTTGATCAGGCACTTGAAGTCTTCGCGCACCATTCGGATGATTCCGAGCAGTTCAAGCAGAGGCAGTTCAAGCATCTGTTCCGAAAGACGGCAGCGCTCTGGAACTACGACCGTGCCCGCGTGACCGCGGAGCAGGCCGAGCACCTCGGAAAGATCATCAATCTCGGATTCACGAATCACGAAGAAGGCGAGAAGAAATACGACGACTATATCAGGAATGCCATGGCACCGTATCACATCTACTTCGATCCTTCGTATTCTTCGACCGGCGATCACACTCGAATCTGGTTGCTCAACTTCGCGGCGGCTATCCCAGCGTACTTCCACAGAGACATGCAGGCGGCGAAAGAGGCCTATGAGGGTGCCATCACACCTACGTACCACATCGATGCCTACCTGGAAATGAATGTACCGGACCTCTTCCCGGTAAGCGGGGTTGCCAACAAGGCGCTGCGCGTTTTGGGGATGGCGATCGTACCTGGGATTGATGTCATCAAAGACGAGAAGCTCGGCAAAGGACACAAGTTCACGTGTGACCAAAAGGAGATCAAGGATCTGTTCTTCACTGCGAAAGAATGGTACGACTTCCGCGAGATGTACGCCGAGTTCACGGATACCTACAGCGAACGCAACGCGAACCTGCTGGACATAGTAGTGGCGCTGCTCCGCAAGCGGATTAGGAAACTGGATCCGGCGGAGCTGCGCACTGCCATTGACAGCTACATCTGCAAGGTCCGCGACCGACTGGAAAACCGAGATTTCTCCAAACTTGTTAGCGCGCGTCTGACGTACCGCGAACTGCGGTCGCTAGAGGACTTCCTCGCTCTGCGCCCGAACGGCTATTCGATGGACATTGACGACTACATTGAAGGGAAACGATAGCATCGCACGACGCGGGCAGTAAACAGATGGATGCTGACACGCACATAAACGATGGGATGCGGCACACCATTCCATCGCCCTTGATCATTTGGGCGACGGATGCCGTTTCCCAGCGTCTCGCACAGGGATTCCAGTCCTGGTTCGCTGCGGAGGTTGGGGAAGCACCCCACTTCGCTATCTTCGCACCGCAGGAAGATGCCTTGGCCGAGTTCAAGCTGCTTGCTGGCCAGCTCGTCGAGCGGGCACAGGGGAAGGGACAGGCGACTGAGCTGCAGATCGTGCTGCTTTCTTGCTCCTGGGCGCCCGGTTGGCCCGAGAATGCCGAGCTCCTCCAACAGATCAGCAAGACGCTCGGGACCCTCGCGACCGGGAATCGTTTCCTGTCAATAGCACTTGTCCTTCCACCGCGCACGATCGGTGATGCTGAGAAGCAGCGCGTTTTCGAAGCGTTTCAGTACCTGGAAGATCTCGTTGGGGAAATCCGTTTCCTCAGCGCTGTGTTCGCATACCAGCTTTCGATCGAACTCTATGAGCAATTGGCTAATGAAGGGAAGCCTGATCCTCATATCTGCGAGCTTATTTTCCGCCAGTGTGCGGATGCAGATCTTACGGATACGATTCGGCGGCATGGATTCTCCGCTGTGGGAAACCATCTGGCGGCAGCTGGGCGCAAGGCATGCTATTCGGCGCTTGGCATGCATCGCTCGAGGTTCCTGCTGGAAGAACTCCACCGCTATGTCATGGCTCGCTTCGCACATGACCTTTACACAAAGGGGCTCAATAACATCGAAAACCTCTCGGCAGAACAACGAGACGCTATCCAGGCTCGTGCGGAGGGGATCCTGAACCAGTCAACCGAGACCTATGAAGCGCGCTTTAGGGATCCGGACCTGCCGACCTTCGAGCTACCGCCGATTAATCCCGATGATCAGGGTGATGAGGGCGCGGCAGGAGAGATCAGACACCGCATCCGGGAGGAATCCGCCAAGCTCATTGCGGGAACGCGTCAGGGCCTGGCCTCGGATCTTGCCAAATGCGAAAAGGTTTTGCGGGAGGACTTCCAAGCGTTTCTGCACAAGCCTCCCGCCTTCCTCGCAGGGGGAAGAGCGTATTGGATTGCGCTGGCCGGACGTCCGGCCGACATCTCTGCTGACGGAACAACGCAACCGCCAACTGGTCTTGTCGCGCTGCGTGATCACCTGTGTCGCACGCCTCTGCATGAGGCCCTGGGTCGCTATCTCTCCGAGAGGGTCTCTGCTTTCCTCACAGTTGCTGATCTGTCGCCCCCCACGGACGTAGCTGACCACAACCCGCTTGAGCTTCTTGAAGCGTTCCGGACAAAACTCCAACAAGCTGGCGCTGGCTCTCCAATGCATCAGTCCTATCGCTTCCTCGCAGACGCGCTCGCCGCCCTTCAGGAACACTTGCGGCGGCCCCAACTCGACATGTCCACGGGGCAACACCTACTTGATCAGCTTATCTCCAGATTTGGGGCGGCAGCGGCCGAACTGTCGGCTGTGCGCCTGACAATACAGGATGCTCTTGAGCAGGCTGCTTCAGATCTCAGGCAGCTGCGTGCGGAATACGGGTGGTTTACCCGAGCAGTTTCCCGTCGGGGAGAGTATCAGCGCCAGCGGAGCACGATCCGGTCGCGGCGCGCAGAGCTCCGCGAGACGGCAGCGGCAATCGATCGTTGCTTCCCTGATCTGCATGGTGCCCTTCGGGATATTCTGTGGGCTGTCCTGTGGCCGCATCTGTTCCGCCTCATTGCTCTTGAGGACGTTGCCGCGGCCGTGGGCGAGCTTTCCGCTGAATTCCACCAGTATGTCGCTTCCATGCAAGCGCCCATAGTCAACCGGTGGGAGGCAGCTCAGCACTACACGGAGATTGACTCCCTCCATGAAACGACGGTGCTCCGTCAAGAGAATCTTGCTCAGATCTATCATGACCATGTTGGATCAGTTTCCTGGTCGGAATACGTACGCCGCGTACTCGCATTTATCCCACGCCATCCACCCCCCTATCGCGGCTGCCGCGATCTGAGCGACCATTACACTGCGGGAGCGGAGATGCTCCTCCTTCGGACGCGCGACTTCGCTGCTGACCTCTTCGCACCCGTGGCAGATCTCGACGTGTTCGATGTCATTGCGACGCAGGGGGGGGAATCCGCGTGGCAGTACTTGTCCACGGCAGTCGGCAAGACGGCGCACTTCCCCGAGTTCTCCTCTGCCATGCTCCCGCGTGTGGAGCACGAGGGAGTCATGTCGCGGGTGTGTGTCGTCCGCGCCTCCGCTGCGGTTCTCGACAAGCTGCAGAGGGGATACTTGGAAGTGTTTGGCGAGAACACACAGTGGCTACCCATTGGCAACAGAGAGATGCTGGATATCACGACGTGTACCTTCGGCTTTCCCGCCTTCGTCCTACACATTCTCCAGGATGCGCGGGATCTTGCCCGCAAATCTCCGGAGACTGCCAGATCATCAGACGCTGATCTTTGGCCGCAGTAGTCACGCATCGTTTGTGCCCCAAAGAAGAAGCCTGCCCTGGATTTCGGGCAGGCAATGTGCCCAGGCTAG
>JAGMDA010000176.1 GCA_023128935.1 Candidatus Eiseniibacteriota bacterium
CGCAACCGGATTTTGCGCTAATAGCAAAAACCGATCATTGAGATCCTGTGAAGGCTCTGTTCTGGAGGACCTTGTCCTTCGACCCAGTTTCTTGCCCCTACGGGTTTTGGCAAGGGACACCCCTGCGATGACGGACCATGTACTTGGAGACCTACGCGACGCGCAGCCCTTTCTGCGCGATGTCCTCGAGTAGCGTGGCTGGTTCAGCGTGAGCGAGTTCGTCCGGAGTGCACGCCAGTGCCTCGATCGGTTCCCAAAGCCGAGCGGCAGCAACGCCGAGCAGCTCCAGACGCTCCCGTGTGGTCATCGGTTCGAAGTCGGGCGACACGATCAGCAAATCAATGTCGCTGCCCTCGCTCGCCTCACCCCGTGCACGCGAGCCAAAGAGAATGACTCCGACCACGCTAATCCCCATGAGGCCGAGCTGCTGCCGGTAGCGATCTACGATGCCTGCAATCTCGGATCCTGGCGAATCCATTCAATGAGCTCCTTCGTCTCGACCGAATACTGCCTCGCGATAGGTTCTGGATAGTCGTCCACGATTCTGGAGAGATTATCAGGGTAGCGAGTGACGACGCTCGCGTCGTTGATCTTGCCGATGAAATCCTGCTGCGCCTGCGAGAGCGCCAGTTTTCCACGTCGAGCCAGATCAATGAGATTGTGCGTCCGTGGTGGGAGTTCCCGCGTTTCCTCGGTGACCACAGCCTTGAGCGCCTTTTCGAGCGCCATGTGACACATGAAGACGACGTAGATGTACCGGCCCGCCGTCAGCATGTGTTCGGCGGTGGCGAGGTCATAGTCAACCTGTGCCAACCAGTTCTCGGTTGCCTTCAGCATCCTGCTATGATCCCCAGCATTGTCCGGACGTAAACCTCTTCTTGGGAGTATCCTCTGCGTCCCTCGGACGGTCAACCATACGTTTCTGCCGTCGGTTGTCCATCCCGAAAACCTCATATGCATGGTCGGTGACCTTGAATTGACGTGAGTGTTGGACTCCTGACAGGCTGGCAGCCGCCGGAAGGTTCCCAGGTAACGTCGTCAGATGCGAGAGAAGGCTCAAAAAGTGCCGGACGGCATGACTCGGGTGTGGTTTGGCATGTTGCCGAGTGAGAGAGAAGCAGTCTTCCCCGGCGTCAGGCCGCAGCGCGCTCATAGTGATGATGGAGTCCACCAACCTCAGAGACCTCGGTCACACGACCTCCGTCAGCTGAATGGACTGGCCGGCGCTCAGGGCTGTCCATGTCCAGAGATTGGTGAGTTCGCCAGCGGTGATAATAGGTCAGGTAGCAGGACAGGACGCGCTTGAGGTGCCGATCATTGAACACGATGACATGATCGAGACACTCCCGTCGGATTGTCCCGATTAATCTTTCGATGTATGGATTCTGCCAAGGTGACCGGGCAGCGATCACGACTTGCTCGATTCCCATGTTCTTCACGCGGCGGCGGAAGTAGGCACCGTAGATCCCATCACGATCGCGTAGCAAGTAGCGTGGCGCATCATCCCAAGGGAACGCCTCCACGATCTGCTGGGCTGTCCACTCTGCAGTCGGGTTCGCGGTCACGTTGAAGTGGAGGATCCGGCGGCGTTCGTGGGCAAGGATGAGGAAGACGAAGAGGATCCGGTTCCGCACGGTGGACACAACAAAGAAATCAATCGCGACGATGTCCCTGACGTGGTTATTGAGGAACGCCCGCCAAGTCAGGGAGGGAGGCTTGCGTCTTCGGCCCATATATTTCTCAACAGTTGATTTCGCCAGATCGATCCCGATTTTCCTCAGTTCCCCGACGATGTGAGGTGCACCCCAAAGCGGGTTCGCTACCGACATCCGACGGATCAGATCACGTACTTCTCTCGGGACCGCCGGTCGGCCGGGCTTTCCTGCACGAGACAATCTTGTCCAGTATTCACGGAACCTTCGGCGGCGCCAAGCGATGACTGTCGCGGGCTGTACGATTACCAGAGATTCACGCCAACTTGACCAGATGCGGGACAGCAAGGACCAGAGGATTCGGTCGCGAGCTCGAATGCGAGGACGGGGGCATGTTCGCTTCAAGACCCCGAGTTGATGCCTGAGTGCGAGGTTCTCCATTTGGAGTGATGCTCGGGATCGGAAGACCGCCATGATGCTGCCGAAGAGAGAATCAATCCAAGTCATGATGCATTGCCTTGATGTAAGTTGGCCGCCCGGGACAAGTGTCACTAAGCAGGGTGGTCGAGCGGAGACTGAGAGGGCAAGCGCGATCTCTCAGGATCGAATCCCGGTTGCACAGCGGGCATGCCAAGTGCCACAATCATAGGCCGATGGAGTTTTCGGGACGGATAGGCTCCCGGGAACACCCGGCCGCAT
>JAGMDA010000177.1 GCA_023128935.1 Candidatus Eiseniibacteriota bacterium
TGGGAAGGTGAAAATCCAGGCTAGTACAGTCCACGCCCGATAAGATCGTCTTCTTCGATCTGGGCTATGAGCAGACCCAACCGCCGCCCGAAGAAGAGTTTCTGAGCTGGCAGAATGTGATGGGGACTAGAGACGGGGAGTCCGCCTGGGGAGATATCGATGGGGATGGTGACCTCGACTTGGCGCTCTGTGGAGAGAGCGATGAGGGACGCGTCACCCTCATCTACGAGAACCGCTCCGGTGCCCTCACCGAGCTGTCCAACGAAGTGATCGGCGTGCAGAATGAGAGCAGTGGCGGACTCGCGTGGGGCGACTATGACGGCGACGGCGATCTCGATCTGGCTCTGGCGGGGATGTCCGACGCGGGCCGGGCGGCTTGGATCTACACCAACAACGGCGGCGGCAGGCTAACCTGTGACAGCGCCCAGGTCCTAACCGCGGTGAATCATGCCTCGGTGGCCTGGGGCGATGTCGACAATGACGGCGATCTGGATCTGCTTGTCATGGGCTATGATGGGGCCGCGCGGCGGACGATACTCTATCGCAACGATCCCCTGGGAATGCTCTCGCCCGACGCCGCTACCTTGATCGGCCTCTCGGCGGGTAGCGCCGATTGGGGCGACTTCGACTGCGATGGGGATCTGGATCTCGTGCTGACGGGGCATGATGGCAGCCAGCGGCGCGCGATCTACTATGAGAATGACCCCACAGGCACCTTGACCGAGGATGGCAGCCACGGGCTTCCCGGCGTGAACCTCTCCGATGTAGCCTGCGGCGACTTCGACAATGATCGAGACCTCGATTTGGCTTTCACAGGTGAGCTAGAAACCGGCGGGCCTCGCGCGGCACGCATCTACGAGAACGACGCCGCGGGCAACTTCACCCAATTAGGTGGCGAGTTGCTACAGATCTACCGCAGCTCCTGCGCCTGGGGTGATTATGACAATGACGGCGATCTGGACATTGCCTTCTGCGGATACACCGGAAGCGGTCTCCACACACAGCTCTACGAGAACACGGGCAGTGGCTTCAGCATGAATGCGTTCATCTTCCCGGGTGTCAACCGCGGTTCACTGAGCTGGGCTGATGTGGATGGCGATGGCATGCTGGAACTCTTTATCAACGGAACCGACTTCAGCAACACGAAATTTGCGCGCCTCTATAAGAGAAGGACTGGGGCGAGTAACAGCGCGCCCACGCCTCCAACCAACCTCGCCGGTGAGCTGACGCCCGACGGCCTGCACCTGAGTTGGAGCGGCGCGCAGGATGATGAGACTCCCGACCTGGGGCTCTACTACTGCCTGCGCGTGGGAACTTCGCCGGGAGGGAGTGATATCGTCTCGGGCCGCCATGCGACGCCGCTGATGGGCAATGTTGGACAGGCGGGCGAGCTGACCCTTCTGCGGGACATCCCGCCGGCACTTTATTACTGGAGCGTGCGGACGATCGATACCGGTCTGGGCGGCTCGGACTGGGCGCCCGAGCAAATCTTCCTCCCGCCCTACGACTATGCCGATCACGACGCGGGCCGCTGCGTCCTGACCATGACCGATCAAGGCATTCTGGGCTTCATGGATGGGGCGCAGAGTGAGGGTTCGGGCTTCGTCTACCCCGCGGGCGCTTCCAATTTGCTCTACATCGGTGGTCTGTGGGTCGGGGAGAGCGAGACCTACGTTGCCAACCGCGACTACGACGGCGATCCCGCGAAGGAGTGGACCGTCTCTGCGGATCCCGACGGGCACGTCTGGATTGCCGAGGATGGAAGTTCCCACCAGGACATACACGCCAGCTACTGCGACTCGGCCGAACCGCGGGGCCTCTTTGTCGATCAGGAGTCGTGGGCCTACGCAGCCAATTCCGTAGCGACAGACCATGTGATCATTCGCTATACAATTAGGAATGACGGCGAGAGCCGGCTGACCGATCTCTACGTGGGAGTCTTCGCAGATTTCGATTTCGAGGACTACTCCCAGACCACCGGCGCGGTCTGCGCAGACTACAAGTTGGTCTACATGAACGATCCCTCAGGACTTCACGCGGGTGTGCAACTCCTCGAAGAGCAGCCGGGTGACCCGCCAGTCAGCAATCTAACCCTGATCCACAACCCCACCTACACCTGGCCGAACACCTACATCCTGGATGCGGACAAGTACGGTTTCCTTTCGGCGGCCGGTCCCGAATACGTTCTCACCGAAGCCACCGATCCGGACGACTACGGCATCCTGGCCGCGGCGGGGCCGTTTGACCTGACGCCGGGCGAGGAGCAGCGGGTGGTCTTCGCCATGGTGGGGGGTGAGAGCCTCGAGGATCTCCGGCTCCACGCGCACGTGGCTCAGATGATCTACCAGGGCGGATTCGCGGATGCACCCGGTCCGGGAGAACTCGCCACCAGCGGCAGCTGTCTGCTGCTCAGTGCCCCCAACCCCTTTGACAACCAGACAACGATCCAGTTCGAGCTGGCACGACCGGTCAAAGTGGATCTTTGCGTCTATGATATCGGCGGTCGTCTCGTACGTGCCTTGGCCCAGGGCACGCATACTGCCGGACGGCATGCCATCACATGGGACAGTCGGGATGCGGCCGGACAGTCGGCCCCCGTGGGCGTCTACTTCGTGCGGCTGGCGGCGGGGGAGCAGCGTGAGACACGACGTTTGATTCGGATCAAATGACGATGAGCAGAGCCTGGTCGCTCGTCAAATCCCGGTCCTCGCCGGTTGGGTCAACCGCTCATGATATCCGTAGCGCTACTCTTGCAGGAGGGAAATGAGCGCGTCGCGCACCTGCCGGGGGGAGATCGATTCCATGCACGTCCGCGGACAGTTGTACGCAGGCCTATCGTGGCAGTGATGCTGGCCTCCCTCGGGACGGTCCTGGCAGCTGGTGCGGAGAATGCGCGTTGTTCTTCCAAGCGGGCCACAGATCCCGGGATTCGTCGGGCCAAAGAGAGCCACTGTCGGAATCCCCCATGCGGCAGCCAGGTGAGCCCCACCGGAGTCATTTGCCACAACCGCGGTTGCTGAGCGGAGCATACGGAGCATGGCTGGGCCGTCCGTGACACGGATCTGGATGCCCGAGGATTCCACATCCAGTGCCGGCGAGCGTGCTGCCAGGGCCTGCTCCCTTTCGGAGAAGAGGAGGTAGGCGCTCTGCCCATCCCGCTGCAATTGCTTGGCCAGATCGACAAACAACTCGAGCGGCCACTGCTTCTGCATCCATCCGGCACCTGGGAAGAGGAGCACAGCATCAGCGCCCCTGGCCTGCCACTCCGGTGACCCGGGCAATAAGGGCTGCATCTGTTCATCTGCAGACGGCCAGGCCGCGAAGCCTCCATAGTGGGGCTCCAGCAGCCACCAGGGCCGCTTGGCCAAATGCCCCCTGAAGTCCCCCGTGGTCCGGAAGGTATTGTAGAAGAGCGAACAGAATCCCCGCCCTGCCAGACCGATCGATCGCCTTGGTCCCACTAAGCGGGTCAGGAAACCCGAGGCCGGGGTGCCTGTCAGGTCGATGAAGAGATCGACCTTGCCCAGCCGCGCACGTAGCTGCCTGCTCCGCCTCCAGAGTGTCCATGGCGACCAGCTGCCCTCCCGGAGACGATCTCTGACAAGGCCGTGGACGTCGTGTACGCGCTGCTTGGGCGCCCAGAGCTCCGCTAGCCAGCGATTCTCCGGGTGGACAAGCAGGTCGATCTGTGCGGAAGGGAAACGGGAGCGCAGAAAGGGAACGAGCTGGAGCCCCCAAAAGGTGTCTCCGAGCCAGTGCGCAGCCAGAACAGCGATGCGAAACGCTCCTGGGTCTCCTGAGCTTAGCCCCATAGCCTGCCTAGTCCCGCTAACGGACGAACCCGACTCATTAGGGAAGTTCGAGCAGTGTTACACCCCATAGGTGCGGGTCATGGGGTGGACGGGCATTCCAGTCGGGGAAGGAATGACTGTCATCGGACTGATAATGCAGGCTGTACCTGCCCGGATCGAGGGATAAAACCCGCTCGCAACGCCGGTTCTTCTTGGCGCCCCCGGCATGCTGCGAATTGGAGTAAGTCATCTCCCAGACAGTCTCGCCGGTATCCTCTCGCACAAGCCACCCGAAGTCGTGCATTTGCCCGCCTGCTCCCTCCCCCAGCGAAATGACCTTGAGGGACATCGGTTCCTTGACCTCGAATCTGATACGCTTGCGTTTGTCATCCCCCACTGGAGCGATCCGAATCACTGTCGCCGGCCCCTCGGATTCATCAAACCGGCTGACATCATCCATGGAGAACCCCTTGCCAACCCCGCTCAGTGTAATCCCCCAGGCTTCGGGATCGTAAGGCGGGTGATTGTGCCATCTCCGGTATGAATGAGCCTCGTCGCTGATGTAGCAGACGTAGTAGCTTCCCGCCGCCAGCCGCACGCCGTCCAGGACGAGCCGATTGCGGTACTCTCCACCAGCATAAGCATCACGCTTCGGCGACATGACCCAGATCTCTTCGAGGGTCTCTGCGTCTTCAATCCATCCGAAATCCAAGAATGCATCCCGTCTCCGTCCCCACTCGCCGAAGGCGCGGATACAGATATCGGCCGGACGGTTGAGACTGAAGCCCGTGCGCACAAATTCTGCGTCACCCACGCGATCAATCCGCGCGATCACGTTCTCATCCGGAGGATCCAGGGTCACTTCCATGGCCCCCCGCGGGATCGGGTCTAATGGAATCAACGTCAAGCCCCAGGACTCGGGGTCAAAGGGCGGCCGCGCGTTCCAATCATCCGTGGCATGCGAATCGTCCGTTGCGTAGCAGACCATGAATCGACCGGGCGTCAGGATCATCTCATCATCGAAAACGCGGTTTTTCTTGGCCCCGCCTGCAGGATCTGTGTTGATAAGCGTCATTTCCCACGCCCGCTCGCACGCGTCCATATCCTCGATCCACGCACCGTCCGTAAAGCTCTGCTCGCGCGCGACGTACTCGCCAATAGCGCGCAGGCGCAAGCGGACTCTCTCGGTCACCACGAGCCGGGCACGACGGTATTCCATAGATCTCATCCCCTGGAACCGCAGGATCTCTCCCCGGTCCGGGGGGCGCGCGGGTGAAGACACGGCCTCAAGCGGGAAGTTCTTGTCCAGCGCGCGGAGTGTCACGTGCCAGTCCCTGGGCCTACCATAGCGATCCCACCCGGCTGACCTTCCACCTGTGACATTGATCGTACCTAAGTCGAATAGCTTCAGGAATTTGATCTGCTTTTTGATGGGGAAATTACCGCCGAGGGCAGAGAAATAGAGCGCGTAGTCCCCTGCGCGTAAGCGGAGGACTTTCTTCGCTCGAACGTTGTCATGCCTGCACTTGAAGACCGCGGAGGGTTCCATGCTCCAGACCACCGAGCGCGTGCGAAGATCCAGCAGCCATGGATAGGAAAAGAGGATCTTCTCCTTCGGCCACCCGCTGGCAACTGCCTGGATCTCAACCTCAGTGTCCCGGTCCAGGGAGAAGGTCTCGCAGTAGAGGCCTTCGCTCGATATTTCCTTGATGGCAGCCAGGACAGGCCCCTTCGCCTGGCACTGGCCGGCATGGATAGAAAGAACCGCAATGGCCAGCAGCCCGACAGAGACGGCCCAGGCGGAGGGGCGCCTGGCCAGAGCAATCCCGGCAGGCCAAAGGTCGGGGACCCTTCCATGCCAAAGGCCAGGCACCTCTGCGTGCCAAGGGCCAGGGACCCTTCCGTGGAAGAAGCGGTTTGCACTCACGTCTGCGCCCTCACTTCCCTTGATGCGTACTGAACGGTCAACACATCTTCCCCCGCCACCGCATCGTGGCACCTGTCCTGGCGCGGCCTTCGATGACCTTGCCCATCGGTGTTCGTATGACCTGCCACGGCATCCTGGGCGGCCCCTGGCGCGCCCTATCCTGCCCGTACGCCTCCCATGACCCCAGGTTGCGCGCTTTGCAGCCTTCTCCACAAGATGTGAGGGAAAGGTGCCTCTTCTTTAGATGGAGAGCAAGCATGCGTGTGATAACCGGCATCTTGGGCCTAGCTGGCATCCTCGCGATAGCCCTCGGGCAGATGGCGGGATGTGGGGGTTCGCCTGACCGGACAGGACAGGACAGGTAATCGTAAGAGTCGCAGTTTGGAAGGCCAATAACCCCGATGCCTGGAAGGAGGCGCTGCGCATCTTCCATCAGTCCCATCCCGGCATCCATGTGGAACTGGAGATTGGCCCGGATTCCTCGACCACCGACGACATGGCCAGAGATGATCCAGCAGATCGAAATTATTCGGCGCGCTGAGGAGAATCCAGGCCTCCACGGCTTCAGTGCCCAATTCAAGCAGTACGAAGGGCTCAAAGGACTTGCCCGTACCCGGCAAGGGGAAACTCCGTGGATGCAGACACTCCTAGATCGTAGGCTTCTGCCCAGCGATCAAAGAGGTGCCTGTTGTTCGCTTCAGATGGCATTGGCTTTCGTATGGCTAACGTTGTGGGTCAGCGGCCGAGCGCTTGCGAGGTCCGCTGCACCTTGTTGTTGGCCGAGTGTTTCTTGATTACGTCAAGTCCCGCACTCGATCGCGCAAGGGATAGACAAAGCCGCCGCAGTGTTCTTACTTGGTCAAGCCGTTGGCGAATAGCTGCCGGGCTCATGTCAATCTTCATCAGATATGCTCCTGAGGTAGTCAATGTCATCTTGATCCGTGCCGCTTCGGCGGAGTTCCTTCAGCAGGATCAGTCCTTCTGGGGACACGACCCGGAGCTTCGCTCCTTCCCATTCGTAATCTCGACGGCTTTCCCAGGCTGGCGCAGTTTTCTCGGTGACAAGAAGGAAATCAAGAGCGAGGACTTCATTGGTTTGCGAATCAATTTTGGAGAGACGTGATATCTTTACGTTCCCATCGTGGAATTCCATCGGGGCGCTGCTCATCGTGAATCCGAGTGGCTCGACGGCTTGCATAGCCTGGTCAAGGGAATCAATTTGGATCATGAGATCAATGTCCAGGGTAGCACGAGGCATGGCGTAAACGGCCATCGCCAACCCACCACAGAGTGCATAGTCAACGCCCGCTTGCTCGAATCTTGCGACGATCCCCCGCAATTCTTCGATTATGTCCATATGGATCCTCTCTCCTCGGCCACCGATCCAACCTCCTACAGCCGCGTCGGTGTCAGGGCTCATCCTTCGATTCTGCTCACCTCCAGTCACATTCGCGCAATCGATTCTAGGCGATAGCGGGCTGTCGATCCAGGCCTTCAGTGCAGGACGATGGCCCCATCGAGTCAAAATCCCAGTGCTTCTGAATCCCAGTGCTTCTGACTAAGCCATCTTGCGCACGGATCACCTACGCATCTTCGATCATATGGAGGATTAGCATCTGCCTGCCTGCAGTTCCCATTACCCTTCCAGCATCATGCTTCGAAGGATGCGATTGAGTGTATAGTATTGGCCAACGACCGCGCTAACGGGCAGGTGAACCGCGAAGCGGGTCATCTGTGCAGAGGTGGCCCGGCGCTCTTGTTCCTCGGCCTTGCGTATGCCAGAGACAGGAATCAGCCGCGCTGATTCCCACGAAGGAGTGTCAGATCCATTCATCATTATTGCTCCATTTGTTGGCATGCGTGATGGCGCTTTGTCCTCTCTTCGCCAAACGTTGGCTTGAGCTGCAAGCGCGGCCGGCCCCAGCGCCGGTTTGGCGCGCGGATTGCGCAAGCAAGCCGCGTGACAAAAGCGATTGTCAGATCCAAGTCTCGGTTAGACCTCCCAGCCAGAACCGGCAGTCACCACCCCAACCCGCTGTACACTCACTGCCAAACTCTACGGTTTAACCGCAATCTCCTTCAACATGACAAGTAAGCTATCGCTTCCAGTCGTGATCCGCACCACATTGCCGTCATAACCAATCCACACTCCAGACGGAATGCCACGACGATGGATCCTGAAGCGCTGTGAGAGCTCCCCGCGCCAACCGGTGTCCCAGTACTGCTCTCCCAAGGGGCGCAGCCTGCTGTAGGCATCTCGGAAGGTTGCGCAGTCCCTGTCGAGATTGATGCCGAGGACGCGGGTGCCCTGCAGAAATGTGTCGCTGTCCAGCTTCCCCAGCTCCCTGATGAAAGCCTTGCACGGACCACACCAAGTGGCCCAAAAGTAGATAAAGGTCGGGCGCTCACTAGCGAGGTCCAGTCGCATATCCTCACAATGCACCGATGACACTGTAGCAGTCGTAGGTGTGGTTCCAGGGCCCCAAGGATGCAGCTCTTTAAGGGGTACAGCTCGGTATCCCCCCGATTGCACGTTGGGCACATACTTCAGATCCGCTCCGGCCGCGATGTCTGAGAAGCGCTGACGTTGGATGAGCAGACAGAACGCCTCAGTGCCGCGCGCGACGGTCACGGACACTGTTGAGGGCGTCTCCGTGATTAGGTAGTCAAGAAACTTGTTGAAGCTGCCAGCCGTCCACTGGCGTGCCATCGAGCGCCAAAAGCGTATCGGCAGACAGGAGACCTGCTCGATGAGCTGGGCCATTGGGTGTGCATTCCAGCACCGTGACTGAACTGGTGCTATCGGACTGGCCGAGATAGGCGCCGATGCCAAAGCGACTTGGAGTGAAAGTATTGGCAGTAATGGTAAGCGAATGCCAACAAGTCATGGCGCCGATGGCCAGAAGCGATGCAATCAGATGCTTTCCGGCTGGACGAACCACGGTATAATCCTCCTCCGGTAGGTCTAACGTTGGATTCAGCTGCAGGCGTGGGTGGCGCGGGCCTGGCGCAAGCGCAAGTTCGGTGGCCTCCGCTTCACCAGCTACCAAATACCCGGGACAAGTCGTTTGGTCCTAGTCACGTACTCCTCATAGTCCTTGCCGAAATGCTCTAGCATCATCCGTTCTTCGACACCCATGCGGAGGGCGAAGAGAATTGTCATCGCGATGCCACAGGATGGACCGGCCACCCAATTGGGGACCACAAGCGCCTGTCCCACTGAATATAACATGAGAGCCAAGTACATTGGGTGTCGAACGCAACAGTAGATGCCGCGGGTAACAAGTTCGTGTCCCTCCTGCACTTTGAGCGTGACCGACCAGTTTGTACCAAGGGCCATATGTGACCAGACGAAGAGCAATAACCCAAGCACAAGACAAAGGATGCCGGAGATGAACGGGACCGGGTGGAGCGAATAGTCCGCGATCTCAAATACCGAACTCGCCACCCAGAGAAGCGGAACAACAAACCCGATCGACGCAAACGCCATTAGGGCAACCTCTAATCGCCCCATTCGGTTCTTTACGACGACGACATTCCGGCACCTGAGTCTGTACATTACACGGATGACAACTATTGCGGTGCTGCCCAGAAGAATGCCGGTCTTTGCGAACCATGGGTTCATGGCTCTAATCCTCAAGGCTACAGATCTTCTGTCCACCGCGTGCATCACTTGCTTGGCGGGGTGAAACCCCGGCAAGTCAAGTGCATGCAATGGTTGGACGCTTCCTATTTCTTGAAAAGGTCGTTGTGAGAGCCTGTGCGTTCGAGACGAAGAGAATGGGCATCAGCCGAGTAGATCAAAACCCAGTCTGGTTCGATGTGACAGTCACGAGCGCTCTTCCACTGGCCAATCAGAGGATGATCCCAATGTTTGGGATCAAGCAGTTCGCCATTGGCGAGTTTCGCAACGAGGATCTTGAGTTTCTCAAGGTCCTTCCCGCGTTTCCGCATTCTCTTGACATCCCTGACAAACTGCGTCGTCTGAGAAACGTTCCTCATTTGCCCCAACTCTCGAACATCTCGTCCAGAGAATCGAAGGACTCGACACCCTGACCCTTGGCACTCTTCTTCAGAGTATCTCTGGTGAGATCATTCGGGATCACGACGCGGAAAGGAAGACCACCACGGAGGCAAATCTGCCTGTAGAATAGGCGGATGGCCTCAGTGGGAGTCATGCCCAGTTTTCTCAGGACTCCCTCGGCCTTCTTCTTGGTCCGAGGCTCAACTCTAGCATGTACTACGGCTGTTTTATTCATGTGCCCAATGTCTCACAAATGAAACACAGGGGCAAATCGTTTCTCAGGCTTTTCTACAGGCGTCCAACGCACGGCTCACCGGTGAGCGAAGCGAATCCGGTGCAGCCGATTGTTGGCCGTTTCACATGCTGTCCACGTCCGCAGGTCTATGAGTCAGCCCCCAGTCCATGATGGCAGCACCATCAGGTGATCGCGTCGCCGTGATGATAGCCGTGGGCTGCGGGGAGATCCAGTCCCAACGGCATGGGTCATGAGCTGATGATTAGCACGGTCGCCTGATCAGTCGCCATGAAGCCAGCTCCCAACCCTGGGACGCCACACGGGCGAGACGGCCGGCGAAGGCGGCAGTGTCGCGCACATCTAGTTTCGCGGACTCAGGTCAGAAGCTCTTGAGAGTGAGGTTCGCAATGAGTCCGACACCGACCCTGAGAAGCCGCAGGAGTCTAGCGCTTTCCATCGGTGCCGACGAACATCGCCGAATGTGGGCCGACTCTGCGCCTCTTGGACCTGTGACAACCTCAGCGAGATCATCGTGATCGGAACGCGAAGTGGCCACGTCTTGACCCTTGATGATCGGCGCATAGCCGCAATAGTGGCTTGGACTTGACGAAGCACTACCATCATGAAGACACATGGGTGTCGAGCCTGTGACTCTAAGGAGACAACTGCAGACTTGACAGGATTGGCATATGATATGTACATTGTACTTATGAGTGAGTTTCAGATCATTTGGGATACTGTCAAGAATCGGGCCAACCAGCGCAAACACAAGGTGCGGTTTGAGGAGGCAGCGACGGCCTTCCGGGACGAGAATGCCAGGGTGTACTTCGATCCCGATCACTCGCAGCGGGAGGATCGTTTCATCCTTCTCGGCCTCAGCACTCAGCTCCGCATCTTGGTTGTCTGCCACTGCTACCGAGAGAAGGAGAATATCGTGCGGATCATTTCGGCACGGAAGGCGGACAGGCGGGAACAAGAGGCTTACTGGAGTTGATACGATGCGAGAACATTATGACTTTTCAAAGATGAAGGCGCGGAAGAACCCCTACGCCAAGCTGCTCAAGCAGTCGGTCACGATTCGCTTGGATCGCGATACCGTTGCATATTTCAAGGAGCTGGCTGCCAGAACGGGGCTACCCTATCAACAACTCATAAATCTGTACTTGCGCGATTGCGCGGTCCGAAAGAAGGA
>JAGMDA010000178.1 GCA_023128935.1 Candidatus Eiseniibacteriota bacterium
AGTCGCTTTCGCTCTCTTCTTGGTGGGACTATTCCACGCCATTCGTCACCGGAAGCTCGATCTGGTCCACTGGAGCTTCCTGCTCATGTTCCTAACGTACACCTGGCTTTCGTGGAGGTCTGTAACCGGGCGGGTGCAAGCTGCCGGTCATCTCCGGCATTTCGTCGCACTCGCTCCGTTTGCCGCGTTGATTGCTCTCCAGGGATTCAATCAATGGATGCGCGGGATCCGCTCGTCGGTGTTCACATTGGGGTCGCTAGCCGTCGTGGTCGCGGTCACGGGTGTCTTTCTCTCCCGGACACTGGAGGGAGAACTCGCGTTGCCGGGCCCGGCGGAGCATCTGAAACTAGCGATCGTGGCGGCAATCGCACTGATCGCAGTGGTGCGGGGCACTCACTATATTGCGGGATTAAGGCAGCGATGGATCAAGATCGCGATGATCATCCTCACCATTGGACTCAGTGTCGGGTATCTGGCGGCCAGACGATCCCCGATCCCCGTGAGCCACGAGCGTGAGATGATCAAGTCGGCTGCGACCTGGTACTGCGGAGCCGGCCTGCAAGACAGAGTGACCCTCTGCAATCACGCGTGGTTCCGTTTCTTCTGCGACGCCAATCACCTCTTGCCAGAGCAATGTTCCAGCTTGACCAGGGCAAGCCTTGCGGCGGCCCCGGCGGGTGCCATTGCGATCTGGGATGGACACTACGGACACCGGCTTAGCGGAGATGTGGATTTGGACTATTTCCGGTCGGATCGGAATTGGCGTGTGCACCATAGGTTCCATGGGCCGGATGTCACCCAGTTCTTCGCGGTCGCACTCGAGAAGATAGACGGTCGGGGATTGAGAACGACCACTCCGGACCGGGATCGATATGAGAATGCCGGGCTGGGCATCCAGATGGACCTCGCCTGGGCGCTCGACTGGAACATCGAGTTGCGGGAGGAGGGACCGGTTATCCTCACCGGGGCTCATCGAAAGATTCGCCTCGGGGTAGTCCTCGGATTCGAGAGATATCTGGGTGTCTTCAACGATACTCGCGGTTACGCGTCCACCATGAATCAAGAGATCGCTGCAACACGCGGAGTCCAGCTCATCGAAACCTGGATGCCTGAAACCCAGCCCATCAATGCCTTGGCCGCACAAGGGCGCCAGTGGGCACGAACTCGGTACTTGGGTGGCGGGTACGAGCACGACGTGCGGGTCACCGTCTCTGCCAGACAAGGCGCTACCCTGCGGGTGCATTTCCAGTATCCGCCTGGACATTGCGAGGCCGTTGCCAAGGCCGTGGATGACGTGGTGGCTAGCCTGGATTTGACGGGCTTCTAGTCAGGACAGATCGTGTAGATCTGCCCGCAGGGGTAGGGCTCGCGTGGAACGGCCCTCCGTGAGGTCCAGCTCTTTCAAGAACTCGCCGATACGGCGATTGCGATAGCGGCGGCTCACGGCATGCCCTCCAGGGCCCAGGTGCGCGAGGACCTCCGTTGCCTTCTTCCGCGGCATGGCATTCGATCCTCCATCCGGTCCGCAGTGAGTGTTGACAGCTGTCGCCCGCCAGGATAGATCTAGGCTACTTATGTACCTACGCTATGTCTGAGGTGATGACCTTGGTCCCGCACTCCTCTCCCTCACAGGCTACGACGACCGACTTCGGATGCATTGCCTCCTCGCGTATGTGAGCGCATATCCGACCAAGACCGGCGTGTCGTTCAGTTGGCGGGGGAATTGAAGCCGGAGGATTGCTCGAGTCCAGCGGATTGCCAATGCGCTGGCTTGATGGGTGCCAAACCTAACATCGCGCGAGTTCGTCTAGCCCCCGATGCACGCTGCAGCATGTCAGCTTGCGTCGACTCGGTTGGCCATCGAAGGTGATCGCAAAAGGTGACCACATCCTGGGCGACTACTCCCCACCAAGCTCCTTCGCCCCAGTGCCGTGGGGCACGGAAGTGCTATTATTCACGATTCTGGCCTGCTATGGTCGTTTTTCAGGACGGATGATGGTTTTTCAGCATGAGTGGTCGTTTCGAGTGCTCTACGCGAGAGGTGTCAATATTCATGAAACCCGCTAAGAATAATCCTTTTTCGGGGTCCGTTATCGTTTTTCAGGAGAGACGGCTTCCCGAGCGGGCCTTGTTGGCTGGCTACGCTGCCTTGATCGATGCGCTTGAGCTCACGGTACCCCTTCCTAGGAATCTCTCCGCCATCGGGGAGAAACACAGGATTGTGGAGCAGGGAGGCTGGCGCATTCTTACCCCCCGTCACGCGCCCGAGGCCAGCATCGCAGGTCATCTCACCTTTGCCCTGAAGTATGAGGGCCTTGATTTGGCGGTTCTCAAGCGCATCTTCCGGGAAATCG
>JAGMDA010000179.1 GCA_023128935.1 Candidatus Eiseniibacteriota bacterium
GCTTCTTTATCACCAACTATGCGCGGTTCTACTCCACCGGCAACACGGCGAAGAGTGCTTCGATCAACCGAAGCCTTTCGATGAGCTTGGCTTCATCCATCGGGCACCTACCTCCGCCGGGACGCTTGGTGGAGACATCGTTGATCAGGTTCACTGCAACCGCATTTGCTTCCCTCCGAAGGTCCGCGTGACGCTTCAGAAGCTCGCTCAAGACATCGGCACGCTCTCCAGGGCCCAGGTGGGCGAGGACCTATGCACCTACGCTATGTCTGAGGTGATGGCAAGAGCTGGAAGTTCGCCGTGCGCGCGCATAGGCAGCAGCTGGTGGCGTATCGTCGACACTGGCACCTAGGTGACCGATGGCCTCGACGACCTTGGTCCCGCCCTCCTCTCCCTCACAGGCTACGGCGACCGACTTCGGATGCACTGCCTCCTCGCGTATGAGTCCGCTGCACAGCGCCAACAGGACGGACAGCCCCAATCCGTCGCCGCCGTGGGGCACGGAAGTGCTATTATTCACGATTCTGGCCTGCTATGGTCGTTTTTCAGGACGGATGATGGTTTTTCAGCATGAGTGGCCGTTTCGAGTGCTCTACGCGAGAGGTGTCAATATTCATGAAATCCGCCAAGAATAATCCTTTTTCGGGTCCCGTTATCGTTTTTCAGGAGAGACGGCTTCCCGAGCGGGCCTCGCTGGCTGGCTACGCCGCTTTGATCGATGCGCTCGAGCTCACGGTACCCCTTCCTAGGAATCTCTCCGCCATCGGGGAGAAACACAGGATTGTGGAGCAGGGAGGCTGGCGCATTCTTACCCCCCGTCACGCGCCCGAGGCCAGCATCGCAGGTCACCTCACCTTTGCCCTGAAGTATGAGGGCCTTGATTTGGCGGTTCTCTCAGCCTGCCCACGATAATTGATGAATAACCGCCGCAAAATGAGCAAGATAGGCGAGGGAGAGGAGTGGAGCCCCCTCGCTTTTCTTGGTTGGAAGTGCTGAGGAGGCTCCTGCCCGATCACGTATGAAGGGCGGGAATTATGATATGCGAAGTTCTCGAGCGAGTCAGTCTATTTCGTCTTCTCCATCGCCTTGATGTGGATCTTTCTGAGCGCCATCGGGCGGCAGGCTGCCCGGTCTGCGGCGGTCCCTTGCACCGAGCCTCCTACCAGCGCAAGCCTCGTGGCGGCCCGGCGGACATTCCGCAAGAGTACGGCCGTCGGCTGAGTTTGTGTTGCGGGCGCGAGGGTTGCCGCCGGCGCCAGCTGCCGCCCTCCTGCTTGTTTCTGGGACGGCGCGTCTACTGGACCGCGGTGATCCTGGTGGTGACCACACTTCGCCAGCAACGCGGGGTGGGCTTCAGTGCCAACCGGGTGCGCCGGATCTTCGGGATCTCGCGTAAAACCCTTCGCCGCTGGCTGGCCTTCTTCCGTGAGGAGTTTCCCAAGAGCCAGCAGTGGAAGGAACGTCGCGGGCTTCTGGGTGCGACCGTGCGCGATGGGCACCTCCCGGCGGATCTGATCCGGGTCTTCATCGAGGCTTTTCGGGATCCGCAGACGGCTCTCTGCGGCTGTCTTTCTTTCCTGGCCGTCAAGGCGTTCGCACCAGGCTCGGTGAGGGGTTTTCCGTTTCACGCAGAAGATGGGGGCCTCCCCTCGATGAAGCGGCTTGATACAAGCATCTCCTGACGCGCAGCGGGTTCGATCTCCATGGTGGGGGTGGAGCCGGGCGCGGAAAGGAGGTGCGATGAGCACGAAGGAGGTGGGCAAGCGCCTGGAGCGCTGGGCGCACTTGCGCTTTTCGATCATTGGTGGGCTTCTGGCCAGTCCTCCCGAGCGCGGCAAGCTGCGGGCGGAACTGCAACGGCTGGCCGGGCAACGCTACCGTCATCCGAGCCGGCCTGGTGGATGGGTCAGCTTCGGGGTCTCCACGCTCGAACGCTGGTATTACCGGGCCGTGCGGGCAGCGGATCCCATGAAGGCTTTGGGGCGGCGGGTACGGCGTGACGTCGGTCGG
>JAGMDA010000018.1 GCA_023128935.1 Candidatus Eiseniibacteriota bacterium
CCCGGTGCAAGACCAAATAGGGGAGGATGAGGTTGCCCGCCTCGATTGACTCCCGGGTTGGTCGCAAGAGCCGTCCGGTAACGGGCGGCGCAGATAGATGATCACCACGGGCCAATGCGGTCCGGACAGAACTCGGCTTACAGCCGACTCCGGTGCCTGCGGTTGTTGTCGACGCGGAGATTGCAGCACCGTGCGCATCCTGAAGCCCTCCCGTCAGTGGTTCGAATGCTTCGCTTGCGGGCGCAGCGGCTTCGGAGGCGGGCCTCATGGGCTGCAGGCCTTCCTGGCCTCCTTCATGCTCGCCCTCTGCTTGGGAACCATCCAGCTCGCCGACCCAAAAATGGACCGCCTGGCGATCACGGCCGACAGCGCGATGTATCACAACCTGGCTGAGGGGATCGAGCAGCTCATCAGAGAGCCTGCGCTGCTCAAAGGACTTATTAGCCACCAGTTGAGTTCCCAGGAGCGTGAACGGTTGGGAGTGGATCGTTGGGAACTTCAGCATGCCCCGGCCTACGTACTTCCGCTCGGGGTTCTCTACGCGCTTCTCCCTAGCAATGAAGGAGCCGGGCGGGCGTTCTCGGTTGTGCTCTACGCGCTATCTGCGGGTCTACTGGTTCTTCTGGGTCGTTGCTTGCTGGGTGGGCTGCTTGCCTGGGCAGCATTGCTCGGATACTTGCTCTATCTGCCCTTCCTCTACTATGGGACCGGGATCTGCACTGAGGCTCATGCGACATTTGTGCTCCTGCTGACTGCCTGGTTGCTCGTGGGCTTCCACCGGAGGCCCACGCGCCGCCGCGGGCTGCTGGCCGGATTGTCCCTGGGGCTTCTGTTCCTGGCGAAAACGACCTTCCGTCCACTTGCCGTCATTCTGCTGGCAGGCGAGGCAATCGCCCTGCTGCGGAGGCGCCGTGGCTCTCGGCTCCCTGCGCTGTTGCTCGGGGGTGGGCTCCCGATCGGTCTTTGGTATGGCTTCCTGGGGCTTGCAGCGATCCAACCCGGGGCGTTGGTGGCGTCCGGCGAGAGCCAGCTCTGGATCTATCGCGGCAATTACGTGCCGGATCAGGGCTGGGAAACCGTCGGTCTGGGTGACGCAATCACTCCCGAGTTAGAGGCCGCGGAACGAGGCGTGGCCTTGGCCCAAGGCATCGAGATCAATGAGATGGAGATGAAACGCCAGATCTACCTGAGGGCGTTCCTATTGACGGTGCAAGGCGATCCCGTCGGGTGGGTGAGTCTCATCTGGAAGAAGCTCGGGCTGTTCTGGACCTGTCCATCCCGGAAGGCTTTCACCCGCTGCGCAATTGGCAGCTGGGCCATTCCGCGTTGGATTCATCTTCTGCTCTTCCCACTGGGGCTCATGGGTTTCTCAGTGGCAGTGTGCCGATCACCCTATATCTGGGTTCCAGGCCTTCTCGCACTGGGTGTGGCTGGCGTGCATGCCGTCAGTCACCTGGTGGCGCGTTATCACCTGCCGGTGCTACCGATCTGGTGGTTGTATGCACTTCTGGGTCTGCGAGCGATTTGGATCACCGGCCGGCGCGTGCTGCTTTCTGACCGGCTGCATCAGCTGCGAGTCTTGCCATGGAGGTGGCTGCTACTGGGTCTGGGGGCCTTTCTCGCGGGTAGCTGGCTGCGGGCTCCGACTGTCTCGACTTCTCCTGAGCTGGGCCGGGGGATGTACATTGCCGGAGCGCTCCTCTGTGGACTGTCCCCATTGGCACTTGTGGCGCTCATGATGGCCCTGGCGCGCGAGATGCGCGGCGTAAAGCGGCCGGTCTGGTGCTTGGCTGTGGGGCCGCTGCTATTTGCCGGGGCATTGACGGGGCAGCTAGTGAGCGAGCGTGACTGGGATGAATTCGGATACACGCTCAAGACGCCGGGTGAGGTCCTTGTGCAGAGGATTGCCGTTCCCGAGGAGGGTCTCGGTAGCGGAAGAGGGATCCAGCTCGCATGGCTAGAGATCGACATGCTCCGGTCGCCGCGGGGGCACTTTGCATTGGATGTTCTCGTCGGAGGAATGCCAGTACACAGCTTTGAGGACACCCTCGGAGGACGCTACGAGGTTTTTCGCTTCAGTGAGAAAATCCATAGTGTGCAGGATCGGTACCGCCGCGTGGCAGATACCTATCAGCACTTCGTCGCAGAGTTCCTGAATCCCCGGTATGGTCATGAGAGTATTGGTTACGACTACTTCCGGCGCTGGGTTCGTGTCCGGGTTCCGAAAAGCCTTCTGCAAACCGACACTATTGAAGTAGAGCTGCGCCTACGGAAGGCCTCTGACGGCGGGTGGGTCAAGGTCTTCGCGGATCGCTGTCCCATCTTGCGACCCAAGCATCTCTTTGTGGGGCCAGTCATCGGAAAACAACCGTATGAGCATTCGAGCTACCGAGTTCAGTTCTACGCAGGGGACCGCGAGCGGATGGATGCGCGGCTTACGCGCGAGGAGGTTTTGCAGAGTCCGGGAACTGAATCGCTGAGGCGCTTGCCCGACGGGCGGATGACTGGCTTGGGTTCCCCTTGGAGGAGTCATTGGGGAGAGCTGCGGATCAGGCTCAGGGTGCAATTGAAGGGGATGTTGGCAGCACGCCGCAAGGCCGACGGGCGCATGACACCGGTCTGGGTGGAGGAACTTCAGGCGGGAGAGCGCAAGCTCACTGCCGAGGAAGCGCGCAGGTTCCAGTGGCGGAGGGATCGCTACTTTGATGGAACATGGGTTTACTAATTTGTTCCGCCGACCGTTAGGTTCCTGGCGAGCGCTTCTGGCGGCGGTGCTCCTGATCGCGGCATCAGCGGTATCATCCGCCCAGGCCCAGTATGTCGCCTTTGGGAAGAACAAAGTGAGCTACCGGGAATTCGAGTGGCGTGTGCTTCGTAGCGCCAACTTCGAGTTGTATTACTACCCTGAGGAGGAGGAGCTCGCTTACCTGGCTCTGGGTTCTGCTGAAGAAAGCTACCGACACCACCGCGACTGTTTTGTCCACGAGGTTCCGAATCCGATTCCAATTATCTTGTACAGCAGCCACCACGATTTCCAGCAGACAAACATAACCTCCGGCTTCATCCCAGAGGGCGTTGCCGGATTGACTGAAACGATTCGGGGGCGAGTCTTGGTGCCCTTTGACGGCTCCTTCTATCGCTTCTATCACACATTGCGCCACGAACTCGTACACGCATTCCAACTATCGATCATGGAGAAAACCGCTCGCGAGCACTTCCGGAGACGTATGACACCCCATCCGCTCTGGTTCACGGAAGGGATGGCCGAGCATTGGTCAACGCGATGGGATAGCGACGGGGATACGGTTCTACGGGATCTTGTCATTTCCGGCAAGCTTCCACCTATTCGCGAATTCTGGCGCTTCTACGGCACATTCATTATGTACAAACTGGGACAGTCGCTCTTGGACTTCGTGGGGCAGACTTATGGCGAAGACAAGCTGCGGACGTTCTACACAGATGGCTGGCAAGCTCGCCGGTTCGAAGATTTGTTCCCGCGTATCCTGGGTGTTTCTGAGGAGGAGCTGTCCTCTCGATGGACGCACTGGCTCAGACAGCGCTACTACCCGGAAGTGCTGAGTACCCAACCCCTCTTATTGAGCGCGCGACGGGTTTCTGAAAAGGGCTTGCAGCTGAAACCGACACCGGTTCCCGTGGGCGTGGAAGGGTTCGAGAATGACTACGTGTTCATTTCTCCCGAGTCGGGCTACTCGAATATCTGCGCGAGCTCGCTGGATGGACCTAGCCAGGACACGCGCATCCTGGTGAAAGGCCAGCGGAATCCGGAATACCTTTCTTTTCATTACTTCCGCAGCCGGATGGATATCTCTGATGAGGGCGTCCTTGTTTTTTCCTCGCAATCCGGTGCCCAAGACGTCCTGGTGGTGTTTGACATGGTGGATCGCAGGGTAATCAGGAAGTGGGGATTTGAAAATCTAGTGGGGATAACTTCACCACAATGGGATTCTTCGGGATGCAGGATCTGTTTTTCTGGCTTGAGTAGGAGCGGGGAAAGCGACCTCTATATATTTGAGACCGCCAATTGCGAGCTGGAGCGGTTGACATGGGATCGGTTCTATGACGCAGATCCTGCCTTCCATCCCAATGGCAAGGAAATCGTCTTTGTATCGGACCGGGGGGACTTTGGGCCCGATGGCGCCCTAAACCTGTTCCTGATCGATCTGGAGACGCGTGAGCTGCGTGAACTGACCTGCGGTTGCTGGGATGATCTTTCACCATCTTGGTCGCCTGATGGCGAACGGGTGCTCTGCGTGTCGACCAGGGGAGGGCTGAGGGATCTCTATACGCTTGATAGAGAAGGCAAGCAGCGCCGGGTGACGCACTCACTCGAGGCGATTCAGGATCCCCGCTGGCTTCCCTCCGGAAGATCGGTCTTGGCATCAGTCTATCACGAGGGCCGCATGCAGGCCGTGGTGATTCCGCTGAAGGCAGCGGACAGCACAGAGGCGGGTGGAGTCCGGGCGCCGGCCGGCACCGATGCGGGTATCTTGCGGGAACCGCTGGTAACTGACGCTGATTCCACAGAACTGGGTATGGAAGGGCGAGCAGCCCGCGACACCGGGGCGCAAGTGTGGACTGAGTCGTGGTCGTGGGAATCCCTGGCTGACAGCGTGGATGCATGCACGGGCCCATATCAATCCTCATTTGCGCTGGACGTAGCGCAGGGTGGGGTGGCTGTGGAACCGGGGTTTGGAACTGGTGAGGGCCTGCAGGTACTCCTAAGTGATCTGATGGGCGACAGGCTATTCTTCTTCCAGATCGCGAACAAAACGATTTCCACGAGCAACTTCCTGGACAACTTCTCGGCCGGCGTGACCTATATGGATGTCTCGCGCAGGTTGAACCGGGGCGTGAGTCTTTTCCACCTAGCGGGGACCTACTATGACGAGATCGGGATTCCATATTTCGAGCGGCGCGCGGGGGGCAGTATGCTCCTGAGCTACCCGCTGTCGCGTTTCACTAGAGTTGAGAACAGGCTCAGCCTGGCCTATCGGGAGAAAGAGAAACCCACGGATGATCTTCACAGCTACGGGATGATGGCTTCCCATTACGTTTCCTGGATTCATGACACTTCGCTTTGGCTGCCAACCGGACCTATCGATGGTGATCGTTGCCACATGACGGCCGGGATGACGATGAATCTCAACCGGCCGGGGCTCGAGAACATGCTCCTTATTCTGGACGCGCGGCGCTACCTCAGGCTTGGCCATCAGGCTTGCCTGGCCCTACGGGGCCAGGCGAGAGTTTCGGGAGGCCCGGATCCGCAGGGGTTCCTCCTGGGTGGATCCCACAGTCTCCGCGGCTACCCCTGGCGTAGCCTCCATGGCACGCGGGCGCTTTTGCTAAACACGGAAGTCCGCTTTCCGCTGATCAGAGGATTTCTGCTGGTCCCTGCGGCCGTGGGACCCCTGAGTTTCCCCGGGATTCAGGGGGCGGTCTTCTTCGATGTGGGACAGGCATGGGATGGGGATTGGCCTCGTGACTGGTTTGGGAGCTACGGGATTGGTTTCAGGATGGGTTTGGGGGGCATGCTCGTCCTGCGGCTGGACCTGGCACGACGAACCGATTTCAATTACTGGCCATCGAAGCGCCGCACGGAGTTCTATATCGGATGGAATTACTAACCCGGACTTATCGCCAGGCCCAGCCGAGGCCGGATTCGCAGGGGACCCGGCGCTCAAACAGATCCGCGCTCGCCCTGCGGGCTTGCGCTGCGCTAGGGGCCATCATAGTGGCGGTGACCCTAGCGCCGTGGGGGGGCGCGGCGGGACAGGCCTGGGAGGTTCAGGCGCAGGATGGCGGTTGTGATCAGGTTGTGCTTGCCTGGCGGGAGGACCTCGGCCGGCGGCTGGGCCGGAATGTGTCTGTCCTGCAGGGAAGAGTGGCAGCCGCAACGGTGGATCGTCGTGTCGCCCTGCTGGATCTCGAATCTGGCCGCCGCCTTTGGTGCCAGAAACGCAAAGTCGGCGTACAGGCAGGTGTGCGGATGACCGGATCCAGGGTCCTGGGCATCGGTGACCTTCCAAAGGGAGAGCTGTTTTGCCTGGACGCAGAGAGCGGGCGTGAACTCTGGAGCATTCAGTTGGGGGAGTCCTGGGGTGCGCCGCTTGTCCGGGAGGATCAAGTCTATGCCGCTGCCGTTTCGGGCACCGTAGTGGCTTGCAGTCTGTCCACTGGCCAGCGGATATGGGAGCGGCGCGTTGCCGGACTGGTACGAGCGCCGCTGGCATTGGTGGATTCGCTGCTTCTTGTGCCGACGGTCTCGGACACATTGATGGCTCTCGACGCGGCCACGGGTCGCCCCGTCTGGCGCGTCGCGCCTGGCGGCGCGCTCTATGGGCCGCCGG
>JAGMDA010000180.1 GCA_023128935.1 Candidatus Eiseniibacteriota bacterium
GGGATCCCCGTGCGCTCGGAACTGATCCTGGCTGCGGGGGAGATCCGCACACCCATTCTGGCCATCACGGGCACGAACGGGAAATCCACTACCACGGCTTGGACTGCGCATCTGCTGCGACGTGCGGGCGTGGGCGCGGTGGCGGCCGGAAACATCGGTCGGCCGCTTTCAGGGGCGATTCTAGAAGAGCCCGCGGAGACCATCTTCGTCGTTGAGGTCTCCAGCTTCCAATTGGAGGACAGTCCCGAGTTCCACCCCCGGGCTGCGGCCATTCTGAACATCACCCCCGACCACTTGGACCGCCATGGCAGTTTTGCCGCCTACACGGCAGCCAAATGGGCGATCGCCTCGCATCAGGAACCTGGAGACATACTGGTGTTGGGACCCGGCCTGCAGGTTCCGCCGGATGCGAGAATCCGCAGCCGGATTGTCCGCTGTGACCCTGATATGTTTGATCGCCAGGATCGCAAGGCGGAGGTGCAGAGGACGGATTCCCGGGGCCGGGAGACGGGCGATGGTGGGCCGTGTCATGGGGCTCTGCCGGGTGGCGATGCTCTATACCTGCGCAAGGGAATCATTGTGCGCCGATCGGGAAAAAGTGAGTACGGCCTGCTGCCGGCGACTGGCTTGTCCCTGCCGGGCCCACACAACCTGATCAATGCCATGACAGCCGTGGCGCTTGCATCTGCCCTGGTCACCGAGACGGAGCGACTTGTACGCGGACTGCGTGACTTCCCGGGACTCCCGCACCGTTTGGAAGAGGTCGGGCGGATTGGGCAAGTGCGCATGATCAATGATTCGAAATCGACAAATGTCGATTCGCTGCGCGTGGCTCTCTCGAGCTTCACCGAGCCGGTAGTGTTGCTAGCAGGCGGGCGGGACAAGGAGGGGCCGTTTGAGGATCTAGCCGATCTGGCTGCCCGCAGCGTGCGGCACCTGGTGGCGATTGGCGAAACGGCTGAGAAGATCCGCAGATCCTGGCCGCATGTTTCTTCCGAGACGGCGACGGACTTGAATGAGGCGATCTCCTTGGCCCTGGCAGCATCCCCCACAAGGGGCGTCGTGCTGCTGAGCCCGGGCTGCGCCAGCTTCGATATGTTCCGCGATTATGAAGAGCGGGGAGACGTCTTCCGCGCGCTCGTGGCGGAGCGCTCTGGCAACGCATCCCGCAGCGTTCAAGGCAGGTGAGTGATGCATACGAAGAGACCAGCGATCACTGGACCACTCGCTGTGGCGAGCAGGCATCGCGTGGATCCATGGTTGCTGGGGGCGGTCCTGTTTCTCTCGGCGTGGGGGCTGGTTCTGGTCTACTCGAGCAGCAGTGCGCTTGGCCTGGTGAGGGAGGATGGCAACGACCTGTTCTATCTGCAAAGCCAGCTTGTCCGTTGTCTGTTTGGGGCCGGCCTGCTACTGGCGCTCACCTGGCTTGACGCCCGCGTCCTGGCCGGCAGGTGCCGGTTGATTCTATGGGGGGGCGTAATGGTCCTCCTGATCCTCCTCCTCCTGCCCTGGGGTCCTGGCGTGGAGATCCGGGGCGCCACGCGCTGGGTGCGCTTTGGGAGCATTTCCTTCCAACCCTCGGCTTTTGCGCGCTTGGCGATGATCCCGGCGCTGGCTGGGACGCTCTCACGTAGCGCCGGGGCGCTCAACTCCTGGCGCGGCGTCCTGCCAGTTGCAGGCATCACGGTGGTCACATCTGCCTTGATCGCGGCCGAGCCCCACCTGAGTCTGGGTTTGCTGACCGCGCTGGGCGGGTTTCTTCTGATTTTCCTGGCCGGGGCCTGTGTGTGGAGGCTTCTGGTTGCTGCCGTAGGTGGCATGGGGCTCGCTGGTCTGGTGGCGCATCTGACGGGGAATGGCTATCACCTGGACAGATTGAACAGCTTCTTCTCAGACAGGCCGGGTGACTTGGCCTTCCAGTCGATGCAATCGGTGCTAACCGTTGGGTCGGGTGGACTGTTGGGCCGGGGCCTGGGAAAGGGGATGCAGAAGTACTTCTTCCTTCCCGATCCGCACACCGATTTCATCCTGAGCATACTGGTCGAGGAACTGGGGTTCCTGGGCCTATTGGGACTCCTCGTGCTTTCGGGGTTCATCATCCTGCGCATCTTCACGCTCGGCGGGCACTGTTCCTCGCGCTTTGGGGAACTGCTCTGCTACGGCGTGGGCCTCCACGTGCTCTTGGCGGTGTTGTTGCACACGGCTGTCTGCTTCGGCTGGGCGCCGACGACAGGAGTGCCCTACCCGCTCGTTTCTTTTGGAGGGAGCGCGTTGGTGGCCAACCTGATCGGCTTGGGGCTGGTTCTGTCGGTTTCGGGTCGTGGGGAGAGGGCCCTCGCCTTCCGAGTGACAGATAAGGAAAGCGTGCTGCTACTGCGCGAGCCGACCCCTGGGAGGGCCAGACAGTGAGAATCGTCATCACGGGGGGAGGTACCGGGGGGCATGTCTTCCCTGCCATCGCGGTAGCCGAGGAGTTGGGCAGACAGTCCACGGACGTGGAGATCCTTTTTGTGGGCGGATCCAAGGGGCTTGAAGCGAGGGTGGTTCCAGATGCGGGGTATCGCTTTGCTTCCGTGCCGGCGCGGGGACTCGTCGGCAAACGGCTGCTTAGTGTGCCGGCTATCCTCTGGACCACACTGCGGGGTATTGTTGCATCCTATCGCATCCTTTCCAGATTCAATCCGGATGTCGTATTCGCCACCGGGGGCTACGTGTCGGGTTCTGTTGCGCTCGCCGGCAAGATCCTGCGCAAGCCGCTCGTGCTGCATGAACAGAACAGCATACCGGGGTTGACGAACCGCATGCTCGCGCGCATTGCCCAGGAAGTGCATCTCAACCTCCCCTCTGCCAGGTGCCGTTTCCCAAAGCGCCGGCATCTGAAATTGAGCGGCAATCCGGTCCGCGTCGAGATACTGCGCGGTGATCATCGGCGGGCCCGCCAAGAGCACGGCCTACAGCCGGGGAGACGCACCGTTCTCATCCTGGGAGGAAGCCAGGGTGCGCGGTCGATCAACCGGGCCTCCGTGGGAGCCGTGCGTGCCCTGCGGCGCAGGAGTGACCTGCAGTTCATCCTGCAGACCGGACGACGGGACTACCGGTGGGTCATGCGCCGATTGCGCCGCGGCAATGAGCTCATTAGCGTCAGGCCGTTTATTGAACGCATGGGGGACGCCTACGCCTTGGCGGACCTGGTCGTTGCACGCGCGGGCGCAACGACCCTGGCTGAGATCACGGCCTGCGGCAAACCCTCCATCCTAGTTCCCTTTCCGCACGCAGCTCAGGATCACCAAAAGATCAATGCCATGGCGCTCGTGGAGGTCGGTGCGGCAGCCATGATCAGCGATCGGCGCCTGCAGGGAGAACATCTTGCCTCAATGATTGCGAAGTTGATTGACACACCTCGAAAACTGCGAGAAATGTCGAACAACGCTTTGTTGCTGGCGCGCCCCGAGGCGGCAGAGAAAATCGCTGCGGCACTGCTGCGTTATGATACCGGAAACGGTCTCGTAGCGGTTACGCCGGGCCGCGAGCTACAACGGCCAGGCAGGGTCGCCCGGCGGCCGGGCAAGGGGCCGCGCGGGAGGGCTGGCACGCGCCGGGCGCATGAGAGAGGGCCACGGGTCGGAGATCAGAGAGGAAGCCATAGTTAGATGAATCAGATGATCCGGGGCGCAATCCGCAGGGTTCACTTCGTGGGGATCGGTGGCACGGGGATGTGCGGCTTGGCCGAGATCCTCCTGAGCCTGCGCTATAACGTGACCGGATCTGACCTGGTCGCAACGAGTGAAGCAGCCCAACGCTTGATATCGATCGGTGCCCGCGTGTTCGAGGGGCATGCATCAGAAAATACCACCGGTGCCGATCTGTTGGTCGTCTCAACGGCGATCCGTGATGATAACCCGGAGGTCCGCGCGGCCCAGCGTGCGGGCATCCCGATCCTAAGGCGCGGGCAGATGCTCGCTGAGATTATGCGTCTCAAGTATGGCGTCGCTGTGGCTGGGTCCCACGGCAAGACCACCACGACTTCCCTGATTGGACACGTGCTCTCGCGCGCCGGCATGGATCCCACGCTGGTGGTTGGTGGCAGGCTCCGGTCGATAGACTCGCATGCCCGGGTGGGGAAGGGAGACGTGTTTGTGGCGGAGGCCGATGAGAGCGACGGGTCCTTTCTTGAAATTCTCCCTACGGTGGCGGTGGTAACGAACATCGACCGGGAGCACCTGGAGCACTACAGAAACATGGATGCCATCAAGGCCGCCTTTGAACACTTCGTCTCCAGTGTGCCCTTCTACGGCACTGCCATACTCTGCGCAGACGATCCGCGGGTGCGCGAGATACTTCCTCAGATCAACCGGCCGACGATCCTCTACGGATTCGCCCCTGACAGTAAAGTGCGTGCGGAGAAACGGCGGAGTGAAGGCCAGTGTTCCAGATTCCAGCTGTGGGTGGGAGATGTGGCGTTAGGTGAGTTCCGCGTCCCATTGCCGGGTGAGCACAACGTCCAGAATGCGCTGGCTGCCATTGCGGTCTCGGTTTTCCTGGGCGTGGATCCCGAGAAGATTCGCGACGCGCTGGAGGGCTTCGAGGGTGTTGGACGCCGTTTTGAGGTGCGCAAGCAGGTGGGAGGTGTTCTGCACGTGGATGACTACGGGCACCATCCCACCGAGATCCGGGCAGTGTTAAAGGCAGCCCGGGAGGTTTATGGACTGCGCCGGCTGGTTGTTCTTTTCCAGCCGCATCGATACACAAGGACAGTGGCGTTGCACAATGAGTTTGCCGGCTCCTTCACGGACGCAGATCTCTTGATCCTGACCGACATCTACGCGGCGGGAGAAATGCCGATGGCCGGGGTTACCGGGGGGGTGCTTCAGGGGCCGATCACCAGTGCCAGTCAGATCGAGGTGGTCTACGCCCCGACCAAGGAGCAAGCAGTTCAGGCGGTTTGTGAACGGCTAGAGCCGGAGGATGTGCTACTAACGCTGGGTGCGGGGCCGGTCTGGCAGTGGGGTGACGCCGCCATGGAGCGGCTGCAGGAGCGGCATCGGCGGCCGCAGGGCTGCTCGGTGTAGCAGGGTAGGGTTGTGACGATGCGCCAGGACGCTCAATGGGATCAGGATGTGTGGCGGAGCCGGAAGGTGCCGCGGCAGGGTCGCGCCAGGAGACGCCGCGCGGGATCCTGGATGCGTCCCGTGGGGCTCGGGGTTGTGCTTGCCGGGCTGCTCGCCATTGTCCTGGCCCTGGCGCGCCCTGGTCCGCTCACATGCATCCGCGACATTGCCGTGGAGATCCAGGGACCGGGGACTTTGACGGAGGAAGAGGTGCGCGGTGTGCTGACCGCATCTCCGGGAACATCTTTTCTGGAGCTGGATTGGGATGCGGCGGGTAGGGCGATTCAGGCGCTGCCACGTGTCAAACGGGTCCGTCTCTCATACACATGGTTTAATCGCCTTGAGGTGAAGGTAGAGGAGCACGCTGCTGTGGCCCTTATCCTGCGCCCCGACGCAGCGGCGCTTGAGGTGTCTGAGGATGGGGTACTCATGTCGCCGCGGGGTCGGTCCCTTGCCGATCTTCCGCTGCTCAGCTGGGAAGATGTGGCCCTGATGGCTGCAGCTCCCGAGGCCGGTGGAAGGCTTGAGGTGCGCGGAGCCCCTGATCTGCTCGGCCTACTGGCTACGATGCAGCATGGATATCCCGCCCTTTGGGAAGGGGTTTCCCAGGCCCACCTCATGGGAGACGGGTGCTACGAACTGTACTGGAACGACATTCCAACGGTTGTATGGGGGCGCGGAGGGGTCTCCGACATGCGGCTGCGCGCCTGGTCCAGTGTCATGGGCGATCTTCGCCGCCGCGGGGAGACCGACGCGGTTGTGGATCTGCGCTTTCGCGACCAGATTGTGGTGCACTTGCCAGTGGATCGCGCGGATGCTGCCGCGCATGAAATGGGCTGAGAGAGGATTGCCATGCATGCCAGCCGGATCGTAACGGGTCTTGACTTGGGCACGACGAAGATCGCTGTGGTCATCGCCGAGCATGACGATTCTGAGGATCTCTCTGTCCTTGGCATTGGGGAGAGCCCTTCCCACGGGCTGCGCGGTGGGAACCTGGTGGATCTGGAAGCCACCGTCGAGGCCATTGGCGCCGCGGTGGAGCAAGCCGAGCAGATGGCCGGACTAAGCGTGAGGGGTGTCTACGCTGGTATTGCGGGAGATCACATCCGCTCAACCAGCAGTCGAGGCGTCATTGCGGTCTCGGGTCGCGAGAACGAAGTGAGCTGTGAGGATGTGCGCCGGGTTGTGGATGCGGCGCGCACGGTTGCGATCCCCTCGAATCGTGACATCCTGCACGTGATCCCGCAGGGGTTCGTTGTGGATGACCAGGCGGGGATCCGCGATCCGGTTGGCATGTCGGGTGTGCGGTTGGAAGCGGAAGTGCACATCGTCACGGCTTCCTCGACTGCCGTGCGCAATGTGGGCAAGGTCATCACCCGGGCCGGCTACAAGGTTGAGGGGATCGTGGCCGAACCGATGGCCAGTGCCTGGTCGGTCCTGGAGGAAGATGAGCGGCGCCTGGGGGTCATCCTGCTGGACATTGGAGCAGGAACGACGGACGTGGTGGTCTATTTCGACAACCATGTTCAACACGTTGCCGTGATAACCATGGGTGGCGCACAGATCACGAACGACATCGCGATCGGTTTGCGAACTCCCCTGGATGCCGCCGAGCAGATCAAGCTCTCACAGGGTTGTGCCATAGGTTCTCTTCTCAGGCGGGATGAAGCAATCGAGATCCCCGGGGTCGGTGGGCGCATAGCGCGCCAAGTCAGCCGGCATGTCCTAGCCGCTATCATCGAGCCTCGCATGGAAGAGATCCTGACCCTGGCGCGCGCAGAGGTCGAGCGGCTCCAGGGCATGGAGATCCTGGCGGCCGGAATCGTTCTAACGGGAGGAACCGCGGCCCTCCAAGGGGCAGCGGAGATGGCCGAGCAGGTGTTTGAGATGCCGGCTCGCATCGGCGTTCCGCTGGGCGTGGGAGGCATGGGAGATCTGGCCGTCGACCCGCGCTTCACGACCTGCATCGGGTTGGC
>JAGMDA010000181.1 GCA_023128935.1 Candidatus Eiseniibacteriota bacterium
ATGGGTGGTGGCACGGGCACAGGGGGCGGCCCGATTGTGGGCGAGATTGCCCGGGAGCTGGGAGCGCTGACGGTGGGTATTGTGACCAAGCCTTTCAGCTTCGAAGGGCGCCGTCGCATGCGGCAGTGTGAGGAGGGACTAGAGCAGCTCCGCGAAGTTGTCGACACTCTCATCGTGATTCCGAATCAACGATTGCTGCACGTTGTAGATCGCAATACGCCGCTCAACGAGGCCCTGCGCGTGGCCGACGACGTCCTGGCGCATGCGACCAAGGGGATCTCGGAGATCATCACGGTCCCCGGGCTCATCAACGTGGACTTCGCCGATGTGCGCAGCGTCATGCGCGGGATGGGCAATGCGCTGATGGGCATGGGCTTCGGTCATGGGCCCGACCGGGCGCGAGAGGCAGCCCAGATGGCAATCTCCAGCCCGTTACTGGAAGACATCTCTATCTCCGGCGCGCGGGCCCTGCTCGTGAATTTCATGGGTGGGGAAGAGATGACCCTGGCAGAAGTGGATGAAGCGTCAAACCACATTCTGCAGGCCGCGGGCGAGGATGCCAACGTGATCTTTGGATCTGTAGTCGATCCGCGCATCACCGATGAGATCCGAGTCACCTTGATCGCCACCGGCTTCGGTGATGAAAAGTCAGGAGTGGCCGGGGCCAGCGCTGTGCGTGAGGCCGAGCGGATTCTGTCGGTTGATGGGCAGGTTTCATCTGCGACGTCTTCCGAGGGGGAAGCGAGCCACTCAAAAGTGCTTCATTCCATCGGTGTCTCTGCTTCATCGGAGAGCAGCGAGATGGATCTCGTGGATACACCTGAACCCGTGGGCGCCGCGGCGACGCCGATTGTGCTGACTGGTGCGGCTGTGCCCGGGGGCTCTACCGGCCATACTCAGGATCTGGAGCCAGTCTCAGCGGAGTATGCGGGAGCCGGGGGACCCTCGAACACGTTTGAGCGGGCCCCGGCCTGTGAGGATGGCATCCTGGGGCCTGCCCGGCCGATCCAGCGGATCCCTCTTGCGCAGCCCACGACTGGTATGCAGGCACCGCCGCCGAGGGGGGCCAGTATGCTGGCTCCGGGCGTACCGCCGGCTACGGCCGGAGGTGCGAGTGTGGCCAGGGCGGGCGCCGAGATCCCCGAGAATGTGGTGCCACTCGTCTGGAAGAAGAATCTGCACGGCGGCGAGTGGAAGCCCACCATGTCCAGCCGCTGGCAGCGCGTCCTGAGGCGTGACCGGTTGGACGTTCCATCCTTCCTGCGCCGACGCCAAGTGGACTGAGATGGTATTTGCTTTCACATCCACTCTGGACTGACGGGATCGTGCGTGAGCCGGGAGATCCTTCCAAGCGGGGGTCGTGAAGTCCGGGTTGCCCTTGGCTTCCCGAGCTACCGCAATGTGGCCGAGGGCAATCTGGGGTTCCAGATCGTAACTGGGATCTTGCGCTCTGTCCGCGGCATCCAGTGTGAACAGTTCTACCTCCCCGAGGGATCGTCACATTCGGATCTACGGCTCCCTGAGGGCGGCCTGCGGACTGTGCCTTCCGGTCGATCCCTGGCCTCCATGGACCTCGTGCTCTTGAGCCTTTCCTACGAAGGCGACGCGGTCGCCGTGCCGGCCCTCCTGGAGGCAGGCGGGCTACCGGCCTTTGCTGGCGAGAGGCGTGCGGGCCATCCGCTGGTCGTCGGAGGGGGGGCGCTGGTGATGATCAACCCCGAGCCGCTCGCGCCTTTCTTCGATCTCTTTCTGGTGGGTGAGGCCGAGGCGATCCTGGAACCCTTTCTTGCCCGCTGGGGCGCACACCTCGGCGAGGGCCGT
>JAGMDA010000182.1 GCA_023128935.1 Candidatus Eiseniibacteriota bacterium
TGTTGCCGGTGGAGTAAAACCGCGCATAGTTGGTGAAGAACGCGCGGATCCCGAACTCTGGAGGGGCGTCTGTTGACCGGAATGCCTCCCGGACACCCTTGTGGAAGGGCTATGGCGCTCTTGTGCGGCCGTGTGACGCCTTCTGGGAGCTTAGAGGAACGATCGGGAAGCGCAGAATTGGACTATGATGCGTCACTCAATTGGACCAGTAGACAAGATCTTGTGTCTGATCTCCTCTCAGAGCACAAGAGAACTTCGCTATTCACGGGATTTAGGCGGAAAGAGAACCCATCAACGGCTCAATACGCCGGTGAACAACCTTGGGGAAAACGCGCAATCTTCACCAGATTTACGCGGGTTTCAAACCCCATCAACACGCGTTGGCGCTCATGCAGAATTCCGCCGATTTGGCGGATGATGACAAGGAAAAGGAGCACACCCACGACCGTCACGATCGCCGAGACGATGTAGCGAACTACGGCAAATGCAATCTGCGCTCGCTCACGCAACGATTCCAGATGCTCGATTTGGATATTGGTGTCGCTGAAGATCTTGTTAGCACATTCCCGCGAGCGCTGAATCAGAGTCTGGGTCTGTTTCAAATGATAGGTGACATCTCGCCCATACCCCCTGGACTCCGCAGTATCAGGGTCGATGCACTTCGCATGAACTTCCCCCACCATAGCTTTCGCGTATTCATGAAGCTCCATGATCTTGGGCATCAGATCGAGCACTTCGACCACATAAACTGCATCGGACGCCCGTTCGAATGCGATTGATTGCCGGATCTCATCTGCATCCATGAAATTGACGGGAACCACATCCTCAAACTCGCCCCCGTTCTCCAATACGGAGAGCACCGCCTCGATATCACCTGTTGCGGCAGCTATCTGCTTCTCCAAGATGGGGATATCCCGGACATCCTCGGTTAGGGAAAGGCGGAGCATATTCATCTCCACCTCCTGGAGTTCTCGCAGAATCACTTTGGCAAGTGAACGGCAAGCCTGCTGGTTGGCCAAGTCGTGTTCGTGACGGGCGGAGAGAACACGCAGGATCTCCTCCATACCCAGAATCGTCGTCAGCGCCACGAGGAATATGGCAACCAGGAGCAAGACCTTGCGATTTATCGCTTCCCTCAACAGTTCTCGTATTAGATTGCCCATCTGACCACTAGGGGTTATAGGTTAGATGACATTATACAGTCCGTACTTGCTGAATAGCGCCTTTCCTTCGTCAGAGGCCGCGTATTGCATGAACTTGCGAGCAATACCCGGATACTTGCTTGTCTTCAGAAGCCCGAGGACCAATCTCTGCTTATGGGCATAGCGCTCATCGATCGCCAGAACGTCAAGGTAGGGTTCGTTTTCAGGCCAGGTCGAGACAGCAAACCAATTGACCACCAGGTCGGCTTCTTCATGCTTGAGAGTCAGAAACAGATCTTTCGAGTCCGTCGTCAGGCTGCGGGCATTCTGCTGGACTGCCTCGAAGATCCCCTTCCTCTCTAGAACCTTCTTCGTCTCCTTCCCAATGCTCCCGCTATTCGGGTTCCCGATGACCACGTACAGGTCCTCGCGGGTCAGGTTGTCCAAATCCGCCGTGATGCCCTTGGGATTACCCTTGGGGACCATCATCGCCGCCTTGTTGTGGCCCACAAACACCGTATCGGATTCGGCGGCGATCAGTCCTTCGTCCAGACAGGTGACAATGTAGGAGTCCGAACCCGGCAGATACAGGTCACCCACCTGATTGGCCCGCAGCGATTTCAGTAGGTTTCCTGATCCGCCCTTGGTGATGATGATCTTGCAGTCTTCCTGCTCTTCGATGATCGCCGCGATATCGGACATCGGTCGGATCATAGTGATGCCGCAGTAGATCAGCAGTTCCCTGGGAACCTCGGTCTCTTGGCTGTCACCGCAGCCGTCTATGGACAGGCAGATCATCAATAAACATGTGACCAGGATCTGATTCATCGAACCATTTGTCCTCGGGTTCATTTTCATCTCTCCCATGCTCTGGGACGCCATGCCCAAGAGGAAAGCATTGGCTGAAGTGGCATGGTGCGCTCTGAGGCACGATCTTCAGGCGGCTTGTTTGGGCCGGCCCCGAACATATTACTGCGCCGGCTCAGTGGCGGAAATCGCCATTGGACTACATGTGTACGTATCGTCCTAGGGCAAATGGATCTTGAATCCTGTGGCTGAAATGCGCCAGGTCTGCTTTGGTTGCGCCAGATACAGAAAACCCATGAACGGCCTTCGTCCAAGCCGGGCTGCCCTTTGCGTACACGATCCGTCCGTTCCATCCGAACTCTAGAGGAAAGAAGTGGCTTTGGCTGCCGCCCATACGAGAGCGCGTCGCCGCTCTTATGCTATGAACTGTGGATTCATGGCAAGGGAAGTAGCATGAGCACATACGCAATCGGCGAGAGCGGCGCTTTTGCCCAGGTTACGAACGTAAAGCGGTTCTTGCTTCTCTATGCCGCAATGACTCTGCTATTTGTCGCAATTTATCCCTGGGTGTCTTCATCACGCTGGGTAAGCTCCAGCGATTTCCATGCGTGCATTGAGATCGTCGGTTCGTTCATTGCATTGACCGCCGGCCTGGCATCAATGATGCATTTCTGCGGCACCAACAAACGCTATTTTCTGCTTGTGGGTCTTGGCTTCATTATCGCGGGGAGTGGGGATGTCATCCGTGGTCTTTTTGCCTGGTATTGCCTTTACGCTGGCACCGACGTCGGCTTTGCAGCCTGGTATTGAATGCTGGCGGGCAGATGTACATGTCATTCTCGAAACAGCTCTTTGACATCTACTTCGACATCGCCCATTGGAGCAGCGTCCTGAGCTACATAATGCCGGTGCTGGGCGTCGCGGCTTTTGGCTTACAGGAAATGACATTCGTGAATGCAGAACTGGCCAAACGTATATTGGCCGAGAAGGCCTTGCGCCGCAGCGAGGAACGATATGAGCTGGCCCTGGAAGCAGCAGGTCTTGGGACCTGGGACTGGGACATCGCAGCGGGCTGCGTCCACGTTTGTGAACGGTTGGGTAAGTTGACCGGCTATGCAGTTAATGACACCCATCTGGATGTGGGTACGTGAGAAGCGCAACTTCATCCGGACGATGTCGCTGCCTGGAAGGAGGCATTATGGGCCCATCTCAAGGGATACACAAGCCACTATGCAATGGAGTTGCGAGTGCAAACGAAGTCCGGGGATTGGAAGTGGATTGCCGAGCGCGGCAGAGTGGTCGAGCGGGATGAGCACAGCAGAGCGCTGCGCGCAACGGGGGCGTGTTGGGATATCACCTGGCGCAAACATGCTGAGGATGTAATGCGCGAACATCAGGCCCTTCTGAAGCAGAAAGTGGATGAGCGCACGAGTGAACTGAGTAAGGCCCAGGAGGAGCTTGCCAGCGCCGCATTCGACTCCGGTCGCGCGCAGGTGTCGGCTATGGTATTGCACAACATCGGAAACGCAGTTACACCGCTCAAGGTCTCAATCGAGGGTCTGAGAGAGAAGAAGCAAGAAGATATCGTCCGCTACCTTGATGAATGCTACTGGGATTTGGCCGCGCACGCAGAGGACATCCAGTGCTATGTGCAGGACGATGATCGTGGCAGGGAAGTATTCGCCTTAATGGGCAACTTGGTTGATGCGCTCAAGGAACAGGACGCAGAGAGGAAGGAGAAGCTGAAACGCATGGACGAGGCGATAACATACATTGCGGAGATTCTCAGCCTGCAGCAGACCTACGTCGCAAAAGGGCAGGGAGCAAAGGAGCGCACGAAGATCAACACCCTGATTAGCGATGCCATTCGAATGCAGAGCGGTGCCCTAGAGAAGCGCGGGATTGCTGTAAAATACAACCTGGACAAGGGAATGCCTATGGTGAAGATTGAGAAGAACAAGCTAATGCAGGTACTCGTGAATCTGATCAAGAATAGCTACGAAGCAATAGATCAGCGCCAGGGAAGCCCTGGCGGCAATGTCATTGTGGTCAAGTCCTTTGGGAACGAGGAACAGTTAGGCTTCGAAATCACAGACACCGGTGTGGGCATGGATGCCGAGGAGATAGAACGGGTTATCGCGAAAGGAGAATCCTCGAAGGGGTCAACAGGTTTTGGATTGAGATATTGCAGGATGTTTGCCGAAGCCAACCATGGAACCCTGACGATAACTAGTCCCGGAAAGGGCAAGGGGGCCAGTGTAAGGGTGTGCTTTGAGACTCAGCTGCGAAAGGCGGCGTGACCGATGAGCCGAAACAGACGCATTCTGGTAGTTGATGACGACCCTGGGGTCAGGGATTCCTACCAAGAGATATTGCGTGGGAGTACCGTTTCGGGGGTCGCTGAGAGGGCCGCCGCACTATTCAATGGACAGGAAAGCGGTGGAGAGTCACAGGAAAATTGTGCATACGAGCTTTTGTTGGTCGAGGGGGGCGTGGATGCAATCAGGGTGGTTAGAGAGGCCATGCGACAGGGCATTCCGTATGCCATGGCCTTCGTCGATATGATGATGGTGGGCATTGACGGAGCAGAAACAGCCAGGCGGATGCGCGCGATTGATCCCAACATGCGGATTGTCATAGTAACGGCATACAGCGAGAGAACGCCGGATGACATCGCCCGGATAGTTGGCTCGGACGACATATTCTATCTCCGGAAGCCCTTCGATCCCCAGGAAATAAGGCAATTCGCCAAGGCCCTCACCGGTCAGTGGAACCTCGCACGCGAGAGGGATACAGCCACTGCGCAGCTGGAGGGACTCAACGACGAACTCGAGGACCGTGTTGAACAGAGGTCGGCTGAATTGCGCCAAGCCTACGAGAAGCTGAATCGCCTGGACCAGGACAAGATGAAATTCCTGCACTACTTGTCACACGAACTCAATACGCCACTCAACTGGATTGGGAGCGGGGTCAGCCTGATAGAGAGCCCCACCGGGAAGGAAGCAGAACTTCTGGAATGTGTAAGCATGGGATTCGATCGGCTAAGCAACCTGGTCCGAACCGTGATTTCCTACTTCGATGTGGCGGGTGGCACACTAAGGCCTACGCTGGAATGCGTTCCCCTTGAGGGGATGATATCAGAGGTTCTGGCAACGAAGAAAACCGCAATCGATGATGCGCGTCTTGATCTCATCTGCGACGCGAGGACTGAGGAGCACATCGATGTGGAACCTGAATACTTCAAGGAGCTGCTGGGGATTCTACTCGACAATGCGACTGCATTCTCCGAGCCGGGCGGGCGCATTGCGGTTACGGTGCAATCCGACGGCAGGAAGGTGATAGTGATTGTTGCCGACGAGGGGCGTGGGTCCCAGTTTGTATTAGAGATGGCCCGCGCGTACTACAGCAGCGAACAGCGGCTGCACCCCCGCGACGAGGGCGAGGAGGCTACAGCATGATGAAGGAGATGCGCATACTGATTGTAGATGACGATCCAGGGGTCAGGGATGCGTACCAGGAGATCCTATCCCCTGGCGACAGTGTTGACGTTGCAGCCAAGGGCGCGGCGTTGTTCGGCGGAACCCCGGTTAGTGAGGCACCGAGCCCGCCGCGCCAGTACGATCTGGCCCTGGCGGAGAGGGGTGAGGTCGGGATAGATGCGGTCAAAGCCGCCCTGGAACAGCACAGGCCCTTTGCAGTTGCCTTCGTGGACATGAAGATGCCCGGCATCGACGGCGCAGAGACGACCAGAGAGATCTAGGGTCTCGACCCGAATGTTAAGATTGTCATCGTTACCGCTTACAGCGAACGGACGCCGGATGAAATCACCCATGTGGCCGGGCGCGACGACCTGTTCTATCTTCGCAAACCCTTCAATCCCCAGGAGATCCGTCAGTTCGCGCGCGCTTTGACAAACGAGTGGAAGCTGGAGCGGGAGCGGGAACAGCTTGCCTCGGATTTGGAGAAAGCCAATCTGGAATTGAAAGACCTCAATGACAACCTGGAGGCGAAGGTTGAGGAGCAGACGGCGCTGTTGATTCAAACGGAGAAAATGGCGTCAGTCGGTATGCTTGCAGCGGGGGTGGCCCACGAGATCAACAATCCGATCGCATTCGTCGATGCCAATTTAGCAACCATCAGGAAGTACAGCGAGAGGATCGGCGACCTGACTAGGATGTATGAGGAAATGGAGACCCTAGTCCATGACGGGAATTCCGCAGCCGTGGCTGAGGTGCAGGCGAGGATAGAGGCTTTCCGCGCAGAGCAGAAGATGGATTTCCTGCTCAAGGATCTAGTGGCCCTGGCAGAGGAATCGCTGGACGGTGTGGCGCGCGTGCAACGGATCGTATCCGACCTGACAACCTTCTCCAGGGTAGATCAACCCGAACTCACGCAGATCAATATCAACGATACCATTGATGCGACTCTCAACATCATCTGGAACGAACTCAAGCACAAGGTGGAGGTTGTCAAGGATTACGGGGACCTACCCGGCATTCAGTGCTTCGGCCAAAAACTCAGCCAGGTTCTGATGAATATCCTGGTGAATGCCGGTCAAGCCATTGAGGGAAAGGGAACCATAGATATAGTCACGCGCCACATCTCTGCCGAGCGCGGGATGGATGATGGACGCGTGGAGATCCGGATCTCCGACACTGGCTGCGGGATTCCAAAGGAGAATCTTAGAAAGATCTTCGACCCCTTCTATACCACCAAGCCGGTCGGTAAAGGAACGGGACTTGGGTTAAGCATTGCCTACGACATTGTCAAGATCCACGAGGGGCAACTGACGGTCGAAAGTGAAACTGGAGTAGGCACCACGGTCATTGTCAATCTGCCGGTCACCACCTGTCACACGGAGAAACAAGACGATGGCGAGCAATACGATATTGCTGGTTGATGACGAAGAGAGCATTCTCAAGGCGATTGTCCGCACTCTAGCTGATGATGGCTACCATCTCCTCACTGCACGCAGTGGGCCCGAAGCTCTTGCCAGGTTGAAGGAGTGCAACGTTGACCTGGTTATAAGCGACCAAAGGATGCCCGGGATGACTGGCCTGGAACTACGGCAATTGACGATCGAGAGGAATCTGCTTACCCAACACGTGAAGCGGCAAGAAGCCGTCCTGAAGGAGCTCGAGGACAAGTACCCGGGGATAACCAGAGTGGAAAGAGGGGAAGACGGGAGCATTGTGGTAGAACCCTGAACGCCTTTAGCTGGTCAACAAAGGGTTGGCCGCAAGGGCGTTGGCAGACCTTGGGAGCACGAGCCATGTCAAGTACACGGGCGCGAGATAGGGTTCTCTTTGTGGATGATGAGGAGAATGTCCTGCAGTCCATCAGAAGGGGAATGCTTGAGGAGCAGCCCATCGCTGTGCTTGTCACCGACATGAGAATGCCGGAGATGAACGGGTTGGATCTACTGAAGATCGTTCAGGAGAGGTTTCCGGATACCGTCAGGATTATCCTGACCGCATATTCCCAGGTAACCACACTGCTCACTGCGATCAATTCCGGGCAGGTCTACCGGTACCTGACAAAGCCGTGGAAGACTGAGACCGAATTCATCCCCGCAATCCGGCAGGCCATCGAGTATCATCGGATCATCGTTGAAAGAAAGCAGATGATTGAGGAGCTCAAGACTGCCAATGAGGTGCTCAACAGGCGAAATGAGGAACTGAGCAGACAGCAATCTACAATGCGGGAACTGCTGAAACGTGGCGAGAAGGACATCGAGAACAGATCGGCAATCCTGGCCTTGCTGACCCAAGAACTCCAACCCTACATTGCAGATGTTGTGAGCGCATCCAGCAAGATCATGGCAGGCAACCGCGAGGCTGCGGTTCAGGCACACGAGGCTGAAATGACCACCCTCAACCAACGGGGCGGCCGAGCCGCTAGGGTCCTGCACACGATTGAGGAGCTCCTTAAGTAGGGTTGCAGATCAGTCAGGAGGCGGGTCCATTCAGGGCACAGTAGCTCTCCCGCAGCAGATCGAGGGAATGGTGGCACTGTCCCTCGCCACTATCGTACACCGCACAACTGCAGAGCTCGCACCACCTCACCAGTAGATGGCACCTTCCCTTTGTCCGCTGAATTGCAGCCAAAGGCGTACGCCTGCAGTGTCGGGGTGGTGTCCCAGCCGAAAATCACTGCGCCGCCATCGTCAGCAACATTGTAGGAGAAGGCGAAACAGGTTAGAAGCGGCAACCTGAAGGCCTATCTCTGGCTAACTTCAATGGAACCCGCTTACTCCATCGCCCGTAGTTCTGGCCAAGGAGTCCATGGGGCGTTTCGCACGGACGCCGGACGGGCGGCGTGTTACGTTCGACCTCACTGGTGACTGGGAGGAACTTCATGCAACGATTTAGACGGGCGGAGGGATTCCTGCTGGTGGTGTGGATCGCGGTCATGGGCTTTGGATGCGCCCAATCGGACCAGGCGACCAGGCGCGATACCAATGACGGCGGGACCTCCCAGGCAGATGGTGCTGCACAAATTGACGGTTCCTCCCAAGCTGGCGCTATCTCTCAAAGCGAGGACGCTTCCCCGGCCAGCGGCGCGTCAGG
>JAGMDA010000183.1 GCA_023128935.1 Candidatus Eiseniibacteriota bacterium
TTCGTCAGCGGCAAGCACCGCGAAGTCATCCTGCCGATGACCGTCCTGCGCTGCCGCGACGCGGTCCAGCTGATGGCCAAAGCGGCGACCGCGTGATCTACACCGCCACCATCACCAGCGCCTCGCTCCGCCTCAGGGAGAGCCGCATCATCGCAGACCTACTCCTGCAGGCCGTCAGCGCCGAGGCCTGGAAGGATGCGATTGTGAATCAGAACGCGCTGCAAATGGGCAGCATGGAGTCCATCAAGCGGATCTCCCGGCTGCTTCGCGCCCGACTCGAGCCTCTGGGTGAAGGGCTGTGGAAGATGGTGCGCGATGGGGGACGAGCGCAGGCCGCCCAGGCTGCCTTCGGCGGTGCCGTCAAGAACAGCCGACTCCTCGGCGACTTCATGGACATCACCATGCGAGAGCAGAGTGCGCTCTTCGCCAAGCACCTCGAGCACCGAATGTGGACCGAGTACATCGCGGGCTGCCGCGGGCGCGATCCGGACATGCCTCACTGGAGCGAAGCCACCGTGGCCAGGCTCCGGTCAGCGGTGTTTTCCATGCTGGCTGGGGCCGGCTACTTGAAAGACACGCGGAGCTTGCAGTTGCAGAACGTCTTCGTGGACACTCAGCTTGCCGGCTATCTGCGGGACCGCGGCGAGACCTATGTGCTTCGTTGTATGGAGGTGACGGAATGAGTACAACCCTCACCGGCCGCCTGAATCAAATCCTGCCCCGCATTACAAGCGAGGCCTTTCTATCCAGCGAGGGCATCGGCAACGAGATCGCCTGCTATATCTTCGACTATCCGGCCCATGAGGAGCTGAAGGTCCGCGAGCACATCGAGATGATGATGGGCCGCTTGGCGAGCCATCACAGCGAGCTCCGCGTCCTGCACTTGAACCTGCTCGAGGTGGTCCTGGCCTACCTGGAGAAGCGTGGGCTCTTCGACAAGGCGCTCAAGATGCAGGCGCCCAAGGGTGACGCCGCAGTCCTGCGGGCGCTGAAGGGACCCTTGGCCGCAGAGAAGCTCCGTGACTTCATCGCCGCCGAGCACATGCCGGCAGATTGCGACCTGCTCCTGCTCTCGGGCGTTGGCAGCGTGTGGCCCATGCTTCGCGCTCACAGCCTGCTCAACTGCTTGCACACGATGATGGGGAAGACGCCGCTGGTGATGTTCTATCCGGGCAGCTTTGATGGCACGACGCTTCGGCTCTTCGGTCAGATCACCACAACCACATCCAAGCCGGGTGGCAAGCCCTATTATCGAGCCTTCATCTTGGTTCCCGGAGGGACGGAAGCATGAAGATCCAGGATCTCTTCGAGCGCAACATCCATCGCCCCATCAACGGCGTGGTCAAGGCCGACCAACTGGATGCCTCCTCGGTGTGGCAGGAGCTCGACGAGTTCGTGGTCACCCGCGAGCTGAGCGGCTATATCAATGACGTCATCGCGGTGCTGCTCTCCACTATCGAGTCCGAGGTCAATGCGGCGGACAAGAATGGGATCTGGGTCTCCGGCTTCTTCGGCTGCGGCAAGTCCCACTTTATCAAAGTGCTTTCCTACCTGCTTGAGAACAGCGAGCACACCCACGAAGGGAAGCGCCGGCGGGCGGTCGACTTCTTCTCCGACAAGTTCTCCGACGCCTTGCTCTTCGCGGATCTTAAGAAGGTCGCCGCCGCTACCACCGACACCATGCTCTTCAACATCGACAGCAAGGCCGATCATCGCTCGGGGCGAGACGCGCTGCTGCAGGTGTTCCTCAAGGTTCTCAACGAGAAGCAGGGCTACAGCAGCGACCACCCACACATCGCCCACATGGAGCGCTACCTCGACGAGAAGGGGCAGCTCGCCCTCTTTCATGCGGCCTTCGAGCGGGAGTCAGGCGAGCCCTGGCTTGAGGAGCGCGACGCCTGGGAGTTTCATCGGGATGAAGTCATCGCTGCGTTGAAGGAAGCGCTGGGACAGAGCGAGGGCTCGGTGGAGAAGTGGGTCGACGGGGGCGCGGATAACTTCAGCCTCACGGTGGAGAACTTCGCCAAGTGGGTGAAGCGGTACCTCGACAGCAAAGGCCAAGGCCACCGGATCATGTTCCTTGCCGACGAGGTCGGTCAGTTCATCGGCAACGACACCCACCTTATGCTCAACTTGCAGACCATCACCGAGCAGCTCGGAACGGTCTGCAACGGGCGCGCGTGGGTGGTGGTGACCTCGCAGGAAGACCTCGACGCCGTGCTCGGTGATCTCAAGCGCACCAAGCAGCATGACTTCTCGAAGATCCAGGGTCGCTTCAAGACGCGGCTTTCGCTCTCGAGCGCCAACGTCGATGAGGTTATCAAGAAGCGCCTGCTCGACAAGAACACTGGTGCCACCGCGCCTCTGGCTGCGGCCTATGAGGGCAAGCACGACATCTTGAAGAACCAGCTCTCGTTTGTGAACACGGGCATGTCGTTCAAAACCTACGCAGACGCCGACGACTTCGCGGCCTGCTACCCCTTCGCCGCCTATCAGTTCACCCTGGTCCAGAAGGTTTTCGAGTCCATCCGCAAAGCCGGTGCCACCGGCCTGCATCTCTCCCGGGGCGAACGCTCCACCCTCGACGCCTTCCAGAGCGCGGCGAAGCAGCTCGGGGCCGAAGAGGTTGGCGCCCTGGTTCCGTTCTACGGTTTCTATCCGGCAGTGGAGGGCTTTCTCGATACCGCGGTTAAGCTCACAATCGATCAAGCAAGTGACAACCACGCGCTGCAATCCTTCGACACGACGGTGTTGAAGGTCCTCTTCCTCATTCGATACATCGATGAGCTGCCGGGCAGCGTGGACAACTTGGTAACCCTGTGTGTGAACGAGATCGACACCGACAAGCTGGCCCTGCGCAAGACCATCGAGGCCTCGCTCTCGCGCCTTGAAGGCGAGACGCTCATCGCCCGCAACGGCGAGCTCTACTTCTTCCTCACCAACGAGGAGCGGGACATCGGGCGCGAGATCAAGAACACCGCTGTGCCGTCCGGCGCAGAAGCGCGTGAGCTGGGAAAGCTCCTCTTCGAAGACATACTGGGCGATGTTCGCAAGCACACCTACAGCGCGACCGGCCGCGACTTTAGCTTCACCCGGCTCTGTGACGACCACGCAGTGGGTCACAAGCTCGAGGGCAGCCTCGAGGTTGCCTTTGTGAGCCCGCTTGGGGACAACTACGCCGAGTACAGCATTGACGGCCGCTGCATCCTGCACACCAGCACCGAGCAGGGCCGCGTGCTCATCCGCCTTCCCGACGACCTGAGCCTGGGTCGTGAGCTGCGGACCTACCTGCAGACCGAGTCCTATGTGAAGACCAAGCACACAGGCTCACTGCCCGAGACCACCAAGCGCATCCTCCGCGACGGCAGTGAAGACAACCGGACGCGCCGAGGCCGCATCGTGGCAAGCCTCATGTCGATGCTGGCGAGCGCGGACTATTTCGCCAGCGGTCAGAAGCTCGACATCAGCCGCACCGATCCGAAGGACGCCCTGGGAGATGCGCTGGAGTACCTCATCAAGAACGCCTATCCCAAGATGGGTTTCATCCAGCACCTCTACAAAAACCCCAAGCAGGAGATCCAGAGCACGCTGCGCGCCAACGACATCGAGCAGGTCAACATAGCCATGGCTAGCCCCGAGGCCAACCCTGAGGCGCTCGATGATCTGCGCGAATACATCCGTCTGTGCGCGATGACGAGCAAGCGGATCGTGCTCCACGAGCTCATCGACAAGCGCTATGGCGGGCGCCCCTACGGATGGCCTGAGCTGGAGGTCGTGCTCCTGGTGGCGCGACTCGCTGTGCTCAAAGAGATCAATCTGGTGGTCAACGCGGCGCCGCTCCCGCTGGATCAGGCCTACGATCACCTGACCTCCAGCAGCAAGCAGCGTAAGGTCATCATCACCCAGCGAAAGTCGGCCGGTAGCGACCTCATTAAAGAGGCGCAGGCTCTGGGCAAGGACCTGTTCGCCCAACAGGCGGCCAGCGGAGAGGAGGCTCTGTATACCTCCCTTACAGGGAGGCTCACTTCGTGGAACAGTGACCTCGTCGGCTATGAGCCCCTGGCAAAGACCGGCAAGTATCCGGGTCTGAGCGAAATCCAGAATGGTCTCGCGTGCTTGCGGAAGTTCGTAGAGGAGACGGACTCCTTGCGCTTTCTGAATCGCTTCGTTGAGAACAAGGACGAGTTGCACAGCCTCTCTGACGACATCCACGACCTCCAGGGCTTTTACACCAACCAGAAGCATAGCTGGGAGAAGCTGCAAGCGGCGGTGGAGGAGCTCTCGCAGAACCGCCTGCAGATTGAAGCACACGAGGAAGCTGGCCCAGCCCTTGCCCGCATGGAGGAGATCCTCGCGGCCTCGCAGCCCTACAACCTGCTGCACGAGGTGGCTGGGCTTACCCACACCGCACGCAGCGTGAACGACCAGCTGGTGTCTGAAGCGCGCGGCCCGGCGGTGGCCGAGATTCAGGGGCTGCTCGATGCCATCACAGAAGAGCTGAACAAGGTGTCGGCGGACGACGCGCTGCGAAAGACGGCCACGGGCGAGCTGACGAAGCTGCTCGGCACCGCCAGCCAAGTCACCAGCATTGCCCACATCGCCCAGGCCAGGCAGACCGCGGAGGCGGCCTTCGACCTAGTGCTAACCGCCATTGAGAAGGCTCAGATCCCGCCGTCGCCCAAGCCCGATGATCCCACGCAGCCCAAGCCGAAGGTGAAGAGGCGCCGGGTGGTGGAAGCAAAGAAGCTCTGGTCGAGCGGTTTCATCGAGACCCCAGAAGATGTGGAAGCCTTCTTGACCAAACTCCGGGCCGAGCTGGAAGCCGCTCTTGAAGCCAACGAGCGGGTGCAGATCAAGTGAGGCTAAACTGATGAACACCGCCCAGCTCAAGACCTACGCCCCCGAAGCCCGGAAGGCCTTCATCGCGGCGGTGAGCGCGCAGGCTGCTCGGTTGGGAATCACGGCCAAAGGTATTGCTGATGCGCAGGTGCAGGGCGATGTGTTGCTCGTGGGCGGGCAGGCCTTCCCGCAGTCATACGCAAAGCCTCGGAAGAACCTGGTGGAGCGTGTTGAGGCCCACAATTTCGAAGCGACGATGGAGGCCATCGCCTACACTTGGTTCAACCGCTTCATCGCCATTCGCTACATGGAGCTGCACGGCTACTTCGATCACGGCTACCGCGTCTTGAGCCACCCCGAGGGCCAGGGACGCCCCGAGATCCTCGACCGCGCCGCAGACGTGGACCTGCCGGGTCTCGACCGCGCCCGTGCGGTGGAGCTGAAGCTCGACGGCACCAAGGACGAAGAGCTTTACCGACTCTTGCTCAAAGCGCAGTGCAACGCGCTGCACGAGGCGATGCCCTTCCTCTTCGAGCGCATCGGTGACGAGACCGAGCTGCTCCTGCCCGCCAACCTGCTGCACACCGACTCGCTGATCCGCCAGATGGTCGAGAGCATCGACGAGAGCGCCTGGGAGCAGATCGAGATCATCGGCTGGCTCTACCAGTTCTACATATCGGAGAAGAAGGACCAGGTCATCGGTAAGGTGGTGAAGTCGGAAGACATTCCGGCGGCGACCCAGCTCTTCACGCCCAACTGGATCGTGAAGTACATGGTCCAGAACTCGCTGGGAGCGCAGTGGCTGGCGACCTATCCGAACTCGCCGCTCAAAGGGCAGATGGACTACTACATCGAGCCTGCCGAGCAAACCGACGAGGTCAAGGCGCAACTCAAAACCATCACGCCCAGCACTCTCAATCCTGAGGAGTTGACTCTCATCGACCCGGCCAGTGGCTCCGGGCACATCTTGGTGGAGGCCTATGAAATGTTCAAGGTCATCTACCTGGAGCGTGGTTACCGGCAGCGCGATGTGGCGCGGCTGATCCTCGAGAAGAACCTGTTCGGCCTCGACATCGACGCGCGGGCGGCACAGCTGACCGGCTTTGCACTGATGATGAAGGGACGGGCGGACGATCGGCGGCTCTTTAAGCAGGGCGTGAAGCTCAACGTGATGGCGCTCGTGGGCAGCACGGGGTTTGATGCGGAGCGGCTAGAGAAGGGTGTTGAGTTGGCCGACTACGGGCTTCAGCCGAACGATCTTGCTGAGTTGAAGCGGCTGTTTGAATACGCCACCACCTTTGGCTCGCTGATTCAGGTGTCAGAGGGACTGGCGGAGAAGCTGCCTGTGCTGAAGCTGTTGAGCGAGGCAAGTAGCCAAGACCTCTTTGTGTCGGATGCGCTCCAGCGCTTGGGCCCCTTGGTGAAGCAGGCCGAATTGCTGGCGGCGCAGTACGACGCGGTGGTGGCCAATCCACCGTATATGGGCAGCAATGCTATGAACCCTCTGGTGAAAAAGTTTGCCAAGGACCACTTCCCCGACGCCAAGAGCAACCTCTTCGCCTGCTTCATTGAGCGCGGCTACACGCTGGCGAAGGATGCGGGCCACAACGCCATGGTCACCATGCAGAGCTGGATGTTCCTGTCATCGTTCCAGAAGATGCGGGAGCGGACGCTGCGGGAAAAGACTATCCGCACGATGGCGCACCTGGGGGCACGGGCTTTCGGGAGCATTTCGGGCGAGGTCGTTCAGACGACTGCGTTTGTGCTGAAGAACCGGTCACCGCAGGGGTACAAGCCGGCGTTCTTCCGGCTGTTGGACGGCGGCGAGGATGAGAAACGGACCGCGCTGGCGAATGGAGAGAAGCGCTTCGATACCACCGCCCAAGACGAGTTCAAGAAAATCCCGGACAGTCCGATGGCTTATTGGGTGCCTGAAGCTGCCAAGAGTGTTTTCCAAGAAGGGAAGCCACTTGGTGATATTGCGAAACCTCGACAGGGCCTCGCTACTGCCGACAACGATAGTTTTCGTAGGAATTGGCATGAAGTTGATGAGTCGACAACTGGATTTGGGGGCTATTCATCAGGCAAGAAGTGGTTCCCGTACAATAGTGGCGGTGGTTTTCGGAAGTGGTTTGGCAATCAAACGTACGTCGTAAATTGGGAAAATGATGGCTATGATATCCGACAGGACAAACTGAATAAGTTGGCGCTTGGCAAATGTCTGCCAAGCAATTCTAAACCCAAGAACACATCGTTCTATTTTCGTGAATCCGTGTCTTGGTCGAAGGTTACGTCTGGGAGCCTTTCACTTCGCTATTTCCCCCCAGGATTCATTTTTGACGTTGCAGGTTGTTCGATATTTCAAGAGGATACCCGTTGGCTAAAGTACATCCTCGGCCTGCTAAATTCATCGGCCACCAAAGCGCTTCTCGGGGCCATGAGTGCGACAGTGAATTACGAGGTGGGGCAAATAAAGGCCATACCCGTCCTTGATTCAGATACTGAGTCGACAGTATTCGTCAATACTCTTGGCTTTGTTCAACGATGTATCGAGATAGCGGAACAAGATTGGCGCTCATACGAACGCTCCTGGGACTTCCAGTCCCTACCCATCCTGACGCCATCCAACCCCGGTTTCCCAATCCTCGAATCCAGCTACACCGCCTGGGCCGCCCGAAACTGCCAAACCATCGCCGAGATGAAGCGCCTCGAAGAGGAAAACAACCGCCTCTTCATCGACGCCTACGGCCTGGCGGACGAGCTCACCCCCGACGTCCCCATCGAGCAAATCACCCTCACGGTGAACCCCGCCTACCGCTACGGCGGCAAGCTCACCGAAGAGGAGCAGTGGACCCGCTTCCGCCAAGACACAATGCAGGAGTTGGTCTCCTACGCCATCGGCTGCATGATGGGCCGCTACAGCCTGGACGCGCCGGGCCTCATCTACGCCCACAGCGGCAACGCGGATTTCGACCCCAGCCGCTACACCACCTTCCGAGCCGACGACGACGGCATCATCCCGATCACCGACACCGAGTGGTTCGACGACGATGTCGCCCACCGCATCATCGAATTCATCTCGGTGGCCTGGGATGTGGCCCACCTCGAAGACAACCTAACCTTCCTGGCCGACAACCTCTCGCCCAAGAAAAACGACCCCAGCCGCGAGACTATTCGCCGCTACCTCCGCGACACCTTCTTCAAGGACCATCTACAGACCTACAAGAAGCGCCCCATCTACTGGCTCTTCTCTAGCGGCAAGCAGAAGGCCTTCCAGTGCCTGGCCTACCTGCATCGCTACAACAAAGGCACACTCTCGCGAATGCGTAGCGAGTACGTTATCCCGTTGCAGGGCAAGATGGCGGCGCGGCTCGAGAAGCTCCTGGGCGACATCCAGGTGGCCACCTCCACCGCGCATCAAAAGCGCTTGGAAAAAGAGCGGGCCAAACTCGAAAAGCAACAGGTGGAGCTCCTCGCCTTCGACGAGAAGCTGCGCCACTACGCCGACCGCCGCATCACCCTCGACCTCGATGACGGCGTGAAGGTAAACTACGGCAGATTCGGTGACCTCTTGGCGGAGGCGAAGACCGTGCACGGGAAAAAACCGGAGGACGTGTGAAGCTGAGCTCCCCCACATTGGAACAGCTACAGCGTTGGCTCATTGACGCAGAGGATGAGCGCCTCGAGTTCAAGGAGGCGAAGACCCAGTTCGATTCGGACAGGCTCACCAAGTACTGTGTCGCCCTAGCCAATGAAGGGGGAGGTCACATCGTGCTGGGCGTCACCGACAAGCAACCCCGAGTCGTTGTTGGAACAAAGGCCTTTGAAAATCTCTCATCGCTTAAGCGCGACCAGAGCCAACGGGTGCGGTTGCGCATCGATGCCATCGCGCTCGATCACGCCGACGGCCGGGTGGTGGTTGTGACCGTGCCACCTCGGCCCATCGGAACCCCAATCGAGTATAGAGGCGCCTACTGGATGCGCCGCGGCGAGGACCTGGTGGCGATGAGCGCTGAGGTGCTGGGCCCGATCTTCGATGAAGGCCAGCCTGACTACTCGGCCCAGATCTGTCCCGCGGCGGCGCTTGCAGATGTTGATGAAGCCGCCATTGAGAGGCTCCGTTCGCTGTGGATGGCAAGCTCGAAGAACACCCAGCTGGCGAGCCTGGACCGAGTGCAGCTCCTCGAAGACACCGGGCTGACCATCGACGGCGAGATCACCTATGCCGCGCTCATCTTGCTCGGCACCCAGAAGGGGCTCGGCCGCCACCTCGCACAAGCCGAGACGATCTTTGAGTACCGCTCGTCTGACGGCTCCATCCCGGCCCAGCAACGTCAAGAGTTTCGCAAGGGCTTCCTGCTCTACCTCGATGAACTCTGGGCGCTCATCAACCTGCGCAACGAGGTTCACCAGTTCCAGGATGGCTTGTTTCGGCGGTCGGTACATACATTCAATGAGCGTGCGGTCCGTGAGGCGCTCTTGAACGCACTCGCCCACCGTGACTACCGAATGGGCGGATCCATCTTCGTCCGGCAGTACCCCAAGCGGCTTGAGATCGTCAGCCCCGGTGGGTTTCCCCTGGGGATCACGGCCGAGAACTTGCTCTGGAAGCAGGCACCACGAAACCGGCGGGTGGCCGAGGTGATGGGCCGGTGTGATCTGGTGGAGCGCTCCGGTCAGGGCGCCGACTTGATGTTCAGTACCTGCATCCAGGAGAGCAAGGCCCTACCGGACTTCAGCGCCAGCGATGACTATGAGGTGAGTCTGGTGCTGAGTGGCGAAGTACAGGACGAGCAATTCCTACGCTACCTCGAGCGAGTGGGAGCCGAGACCCTTGCCCATTTCAACTCCGGTGACTTTTTATTGCTCGACGCCATCCATCGTGAACTTCCGATCTCAGATCGCCTGCGAGGACGACTCCCAAAGCTGCTGGAGCTGGGCATTATTGAGCGGCGAGCGCGTCGTGGTTCATATCTCTTGTCGGAGCGCTTCTACCAGCTCTCGGGCAGGAGCGGCGCCTACGCGCGACGCAAGGGGCTCGATAGGGAGACCAACAAAGCGCTGCTGCTGAAGCACATCAAACGCAACAAAGCAGAAGGAAGTCCCTTCGGAGACCTGCAGGATGTGCTGCCAGCCCAGTCGAGGCCGCAGGTCCAGCGTCTTCTAGCTGAATTGAAGAGGGAAGGGAAGGCCTCCACCAAGGGGAAAACACGCGCTGCTCGGTGGTATCCCGGTGCGACAGAACCCAAGGAAGGTCAGCCATAAGAATTGCTCGGGACGAGGTGCTGGCGAGCAATTGGCGAGCAATCAGCGAGCAATCTAATTCTATAACGCCTGGAAATGGTGGATGTTCCGGTGTTGCCGAGGATGTCGATGGGGTTCTCTTTCCGCGTGAATCTGGTGAAAAGTGAAGTTCTCCTGTGCTTGGAGAGAGGGGCAGACACGAGATCTTGTGCTTCGGTCCAATTGCGTGACGCATCATGGTCCAATTTCGCGTACCGCGATTGATTCGCTGAGCGTCCGGAGGGTATCTCAGGACCGCGCAGGGGCGTGAGAACCCTGTGACGGGGCCATCCAGGTTGACCCCCAGGCAGTAGGGGCTCCCTCCAGGAATCCGGATCCGACAGTTCTTCACCAACTATGCGCGGTTTATCTCCACCGGCAACAGTCAAGGGGAACTGGTCCTCGAAGCCCGAAACCCCACGAAGGGGTCGCTATTGTACGGGTAGTAGTTGCTGACGTTCCGATACGCGCATCGCAGGTGGCTCTGGCTGCCGTTCCAGCCGCAGCCGCGAATCACGCGGTAAGTCCCACTAGCTGGGCCTATTGGGTCGGTCACCGGATTCGTCCCCAGATCGCACACCCACCAATCATCGCACCACTCCCACACGTTGCCCGCCATGTCCGAGAGCCCCAACACCGCCGGCGCGTCCGGATAGCTACCCACCGGGGAGGTCCAGCCTACACAGGGGTCGTATGGGGGGTTCGGCGCGAAGTTCGCCCGGCCGCAGTCCGGATCCGCATCACCCCATGGGTAGATCCGCTCGTCATCGAACTGCGCCGCATATTCCCATTCCGCGTCCGTTGGCAAGCGATAGCCCTCAGCTGCGTAAGGATCTCCCCCATTGCACGACCAGTCCCCGCTGTGCTCGTATGCCCGCGCTAAACCTGTATACAGGCTCAGCCAGTCACAGTAGCGCACTGACCCATACCAGGTTACTTCCTTGACCGGATGGTCCCCCGGATCATAGCCTTCCGGATAGGCGTTCAGGAGAGCGAAGTCGACTTCCCGCAAGTAGAAGTTTCCCGCACCGTCGAACTGGATCTCGCACTCCGAATCGTCCAGATCCAGAAGCTCCTCGGTGCACCCATCCAGGTTGTCCCAGACTCCCGAGTTGCTTGCATAGACGTGCCCATGGTCATACGCCCACTGCACCGCGTCCATGTACTCCTGGTTCGTCACCTTATGCTGGCTCAAGTAGAAGTCGCGCGTCAGCGTCACCTCGTGCTCGTCCTCACCGCACCAGGCAACTCCGTCGCCCATGATGTAGACTCCCGCCGGGACCGTGACCATGGGCGGTGCAATCAACGTGTCCACAGCATAGAAAGTCACGCTGTCCACTTCGGCCAGGAAATACTCGTCAGTGCCAGCGCCGTGATGAACTCTCATCTTCCACATCTCCTCGCCCTTACCCATTGATACGCCGAGCACAGCCGCCAGACCCAAGATCACCATGATGCGTCGTGTCATTGCTCTATCCTCCTCAGGCTGCCCCTGATCTCTCTTGGTCGCTTTGTCCTGCGCTCCTGTCCGCGTCGGTCACGGCAGCAGGATCATCTGTCGGCTCTCCTTGATACCCGGCGCGCTCAGGCTGTAGAAGTAGACCCCGCCAGGTGCCTCTCGACCCGCATCATCCAATCCGTCCCAGCGAACTGTGTGACGGCCGGCCGGACGCTTGCCCGTTACCAGGGTGCGCACCAGCCGCCCGTCCGGGCTGTAGATCCCCAGTTCCACCTCCCCGGCTTGTGGTAGCTCGAAGCCGATCTGTGTATCCGACGAGAGAGGATTCGGTTGGTTCTGGAATAGATGGATCGCATTGATCAGCGCAGCGGCGTCCTTGGGGTCATCGACACTCGAAAAATCCCAGAGAAACTCGATCTTCGCGATCGATGCAGTGGCGTAGTTGTCCGATCCACCTCCGGTCACGACTACAAGGGTCTCGTCGCCCTCGAAACCCACCCATTCGATCTCGTTCACCGCGTAGATCGCGCTCTCCCCTCCACCAAGTCGGATAGCCAGCATCGGCTCATCGGCCCGGGCGTCCTGGGGAAGGAGCAGCGTAGCGAGAAGCAGCAAGCCCCATAGCGCCGGGCCTGCGATTCGTGCTCGTACCAGTCGTTTCATAGCCGCCTCCCATGATTGACTCGTGTGAGTGTCTCAGAGTCCCGACCGTCATCGTATCATGGAGGCGGGGCAGCGTGATAGGTCTGGTGGCTGGCGCTTCCGCCCCCCGCCTTGTGACTGCCGGATCGGCCAGAATCTGGGGGTGCCTCCCCCCGGTAGCAGCATCGGGTTGACCAATGGTATGCTGGCTCACATTCCAGTGCTTATCTCAGGATCATCTGATTGCTAAGGAGGAGCCATGAAGAGGTCATCTGCTTTCCTGATTGTGCTGCTTATCGTCGGACTTGGCTGCGGGGGGGATGACGACGGCGGAATCAGTCCCGATACGACCCCGCCAGCGAAGGTATCGGACCTTTCAGTCACCACAGTCACGGATTCTTCGGCAACGTTGGCATGGGAAGCCCCGGGTGACGATGGGACCTCGGGAACAGCTTCCGCCTATGACATCCGCTACGCGACCGACATGATCACAGACGAGAACTGGAGCACGGCGGATTCGGTGGACACGCCGCCGACCCCCGGGAGTGCGGGTTCAGAAGAGGGGTTCACCGTCACGGGTTTGTCCAGCAGTACCCTCTACTACTTCGCGCTCAAGACAATAGATGATGCCGCAAACTGGTCCGGGATGTCGAATGTTGCCAGCGACACGACATTGGATGAGGCCCAGCCGGTGCCAGTGTTGGCGATCTCTGCGGACAGTCTCGAGTTCGGCAGCGACCTGACCGAGCAGACCTTCACGATTGCAAACGCCGGTACTGGGATGCTGAACTGGACGGCTACTTATAATGCAACCAGACTTACTGTGGTTCCAGGGAGTGGTGTCACAACCACCGAGCCCGACACAATCACAGTCACCGTGAATCGCGCAGGCCTTGCCCCTGGGGATTACGAAGAGATCGTAACAATCACCCCTGGAGGGGCAACCCCGCAAGAGCTGGTGGTCCGGATGAGCGTGGGCCAGTATGTCGGACGGCACTACTTTCCTATGGCACTTGGTGATACCTGGAACTACAAATACTTCGGCGAATCCACCACCGCCACCGGCACCGTTGAATTCATGGAGGACACTCACACCTTCACCGACGGGATTGGACGCAGGTCGGAATGGGAGATGGCGCCGATGAGTCCGACGGATCCAATGGAAATTCTCTTCTTCGGATACGAGGGTGATAATGCCGTCTGGTTCGGAGAAATCGAATACGGAACCATCGAATACATCAATGATCCCGTTGACGGCCTCGCAATCATTCTTTCCGATACAATGCAAGTAGGGAGTGAATGGATACTCAATTTCATTGGAGGGGAATCGAGCGCGGAATTCGAGCTGCTCGGTATCGAGGATGTGACCGTTCCGGCCGGAACGTTCGAAGATTGCCTGAAGATCCAAATCAACCTCGGCGACAATGAGCAAACGTACTTCACCGACCACCTCTACTTCGCGAAGCACATGGGAATCGTCAAGGCGGAACGCTTCTGGGAAGAACAGAGCACGGATGGCTTCTTCTTTCTGGTCAATTCGGACTATAAACTCGCCGAACTGCAGAGTGCGATCATCGGCGGAGTTTCCTATCCAGGCACAGAGCCGTGTCGGTGAACTCTGTGTCGTTTCTATAAACCGCGTCCGATGCGATTGTCCTCGGCCACCGGCAGTCTGGCCCATACCCAGGAAAACCAGGCAATGATGGCCCATCAGATGACGTGATGAAGGGAGTGGTGTTGTCGGCCTCTTCCTCCAAGTCATGACGGAGGAAGTCGGATAGACCCGAGTCCTCTAGGCTGACCCCGAAAATGCAGCCGTCAAGCAGCGTGTCGAAAGGTAAGCGGTCAATCTACGGAGTCGCGGCCTAAACCTCTTTTTGCTTGTAGGGGACGCGCGCAAGATCCGGCCGTAGCGGGTTGTCGCCGAACTGGTTCTTCCAAAGCCGCGGCGTGAGCAGTTCCACGACCCTCGCTGGATGCGTGTCGATTCTTTGCAGAACATCCACCAGGTAGGTGTAGGGATCGATCCCCTGGATCCTGCATGTGGAGAGCAGGCTCTGGATGATGCCCACATACGCTGCGCCGATCTCAATCCAACAGAACATCATTACTGCCGTCTTTGGCCGTCGAAGGATCGGGAAGACGCGCCTGATTTATGAGGCCTTGGCAGACTGGCACCTGATCTGCTATCTCTGATTCAGGTGCCGGCCGAGGTAAGGAGACCTGCATCAGCGGCAACGGATGCCAAGCGCATCTTGGCGGAGTTCCGGGCACGCTGGCCCCGGCGCCGCAAGATCGGCAGGTGGCGAATCGCCGATCTGCACCGCGACATCCAGCTGCTCTGCGGCCATCCCGGGGATGATCTGCCCCGTCCGGCCCCGCCCGGCGGCGGGGGCCGCGGCGGCCGAGCGA
>JAGMDA010000184.1 GCA_023128935.1 Candidatus Eiseniibacteriota bacterium
AGTAGGAGAATATCGCCCACAAGCGCATCAGCCCATATGGTTCAGCCAGCCCAAGGTTCTCTGCGATACAGGAGGTGTTGGAGTCGGTCCGAAGAACCTCGCTGGACTGGCAATGTACGGGAGCTTCACTGAAAGAAAAGGGCAGCGCGTTTTCTGGTATCCCGACCGTAAGCATTTTCTGCTCGGTCGTTACATCAGTGATGATTTACTGGCAGATATGACGGTGCCAAAGGCTAGTGTTGATTAACTCGATGAACGACATTGCACCTACCTGAAGATGTTTTCTATGCTAGCGTTATGCGACATGCATTCTGAATGAGGGGAAGTCGGTGGAAGCCGAAGCACGACCAGCCCTTCACGTATCGTCTCTGGATTCAAGCTGAATCCGAAGGGGGCAGCGAGTTCATCTTAGTACTGCGAAGAAAGGTTTGCAAATGGACATGAGGAATACCGTGAATCTCCAAGAGGAAGCCAGACGCACCGAACCCGATTTCGTTGTTTATGTGCCTCGCAGGGAGGAGCCGTGCGTGGCTCCTGTGGACCGGCACAATGTGCACGTGATTGTCACGCCTACACGGGAGGGAGTATTTCTCGCCACTTGGACGCAGGCGGACGACCTGCACGGGCCCAACCAGCGAGTGGTCCTGGCGCGCAGCCACGACCGGGGACGGACCTGGACCGAACCGAGTGTGATCGACGGACCCGAGCCGGGCACCGAGAACATCGCCTCCTGGTCGTCGCTCGTGGTCGTCCCGCACACCGGCCGAGTATATTGCATCTATCACAAGAACATCGGCGTTGTCGATTTCGATCGGGGGATGACGGGCGTGCTGGCTTGGCGGATTTCTGATGACGAAGGGGTGACCTGGAGCGACAGGTTCCAAACCTTCATTGGCCGTGCGGCCATCGACCACCCGGACGCGGGCCATCCCGCCAACTGGGTGACCGCCGGCTGGCAGGCGCCCATCGTCACGACACGCGGCCAGGTCATCTGCCCGATCACGCGGTGGGCTAGTCGGCGTTACCACGACCGGAAAATGTTCAGCGCGCAACACCACGAGGGATGGTTCCTGCGATTTGACAACATCATGACCGAGCCCGATCCGTCAAAGTTGGCCGTGACCACCTTGCCCCAGGCTGATCACGGCATTCGCATCCCCAACCCCGGTGAACCGGGACACAGCGCCGCGATGGAACCAGCGATCCAAAGTCTGTCCGACGGCCGGATTCTGTGCCTGTTGAGGACTATGACCGGATCGATCCACTATTGCATTTCGTGCGATTCCGGTGAAACATGGTCTGAGCCAGACGTGTTGCGCTATGTGCCAAACGGACCGCCTGTGCTGCACCCCAACGCACCCTGTGTGCTGGCCAAACTACGCGATGATCGCTTCCTGCTGTTTCATCACAACAATGATGGCACCGCCAACGGCGGGAGTGGGCCGGCGGATAGTAAGTCGCGACGGCCGGTGTGGGTCAGTGTCGGCCGCGAAATCGATCATCCTGGTGGCCAGCCCATCGTGTTCGCCAAACCGAAGGTGTTCTACGATAATGGCGGTGAGTCCCGGCCGTATGCCGGCTCGCTGGCCCTCTACGGCAGCTTCTTCGAATATGGCGAGGTCCGCTATTGGTGGTATCCTGATGCCATGCGCTTCCTCCTCGGCAAGGTCGTTCCCGACGAACTCTTGAGTGGCACCTGCTTGCCGCCCTAGCCGCGACGCGCGGTGCTCTGACAATCAAGGCTGATGTCGCATAACCCGCCGTTTCACTTGACCTGCCGGTAGCGCCGCGCTGTGGATGGGGCGCCGCCAGCGGTGGTAAAATATGGGCGTAAACCTGCCTCACCTTGGGGCAGGCAAGTGAACGGCCAACCGTTCGACAACCACGGAGATCGAGAAGATGCATCCACAAGAATGGAATACGGTACCAGCCCCGAATCCTAAACAAACCGAGATCTACTTCCGCCGGGAGAGCTACAGTGCTTTCCCGCACATCGTGCGGTTGGCAGACGAGGAATTGTTGCTTTCATTCCGGGAGGCCCCGCGCGTAGAGGGAATTCAGCATACTCACCCACGTTCCATCATCAGCATCATCCGCTCCTATGACGGGGGGGTGACCTGGGATATCAAGAACGCCTCTTAAATGGGGGCCGGCGGGGGGCAGGAGTTCAGCCTGATCTCGTTCGGACACGGACACGTGGCTGGCGCGCTGGCTTGGCATGAGGTCGTGCCGGTGAACGAAAAAGACCGTACAGGCGTTCCGCACCTTAACACGAACGAATACCCATTTCGCACGCCGGGCGCTTGCTGGGTCTGGAGCGACACGTACGGATTCACATGGCCCC
>JAGMDA010000185.1 GCA_023128935.1 Candidatus Eiseniibacteriota bacterium
GATGCGCGGCCGGTCGCGCTGGTCGACGAGCACCTGTGCGATGGTCGGAGGCGCGGCGGCCGCGCGCTCGAAGGCCCGCTTGCTGTGTCGCTTGCGCAGTACCGCCAGGGTCGCCTCGATGTGTTTGCAGGTGCCCAGCGTGGCACTGGCGAAATCCCGGCAACTGCACCTGTTGAGGCGCTGCGCCAGAGAGCGGATCTCGTCCGTGTAGGTTCTCTCTGACGGTGAATGCACGTCAAAGATTCCGAAGAAGCTGTCGCCCTCGCGCCGCGTGATGCGGAAGCCGCCCTTGCCCCCGCGCCGCCGCCGCACCTCCACCTCTTCGCGCTCCAGGGATGGCAGTTCAGCGGCGGGATCGATCTGCTCACCCACCAATGCGAACTGAACCGCGAGCGCGGCAATGGCGTGCTTGCAGAAAGGCTCCCAGTCGAAGGGACAGGTGCAGGTGGAGAGGATCTCCTCACCGTCGTACTCCAGCACGACCAGATAGGGCATACTGCGCCCCCCCGCAACGCGCGCTTCCAGACGGCCATTGACCGCGACCAGGTCGGTCACCCGCCCGGCGCGGGCGTAGCTCAAGCCGCGCCGAGTAACAGCCTGACTAGCCAAATCGAAGAGATCTTCCAAACTCAGTTCGAGTTTGTCCCAGGTGTTTTCGACGCGATTCTCGACCCGATTCTCGGCGCGATTGTGCATGACGTCTCCTGATTCTGTTGAGCCGCAGTGGGGTTCCCGCATGGCTCGAACTGCGGCATCTTCGTCTCCGAACGCCTTGCCGCTCAACTCCCCCGCCGTTCCCCCTGGCGGAAGGGCTAAGGTACCACGAATGTGCACGGACTGACGATCAGGAACATGGTCGCGCTCGGGCGACGCGCCACCGCCACCTTTCTTCTGAACCTCCCAGTTCATGGAAGGGAGACCTCTTTCCTGGAATCATTTCACGCCGGAACGTTTTCTGGAATCATTTGACGCTGCAGTGGCAGAGCCCTTGCGAGTCTCGCTGCAAGAGGCGGTGGCTCACCTACTTGAGCCATTCTTCCGTGAGCTATTCTTACGAGAGCCCTTAGGCTATAATAAAGGCCGTCTGCGGCTTCATGGGTTCTCAACTAGAAAGGAGTAATCCAATGCCATATCGTATCAACTATGGAGCATCCGCTTATTCCCTAGTGAGAAGCTGGATGTGCGCCGGCAGGATAGCATCCATTATTTTGATACTCATGGCAGGCGCCTTCACGCTCAGTGCCGCCAAGGATCTGCCCGCGCATTTGAGACTATCTGAAAGACAGCATACATCCCCCTTTGGGTCACAGATGCCCGGATTCGATTCCAACAGAGCCATTCGGCAGGCGCCAATCGAGTATTTGGGCAGCTGTCTTTGGACCCAGGTCGAAGACGTATTCGTCGCCGGGACCAGTGCCTGGTGTGCATTCGGTAACGGGCTCTGTCTTCTTGACATAACGGATGTATCGGAGCCCTTGCTTGTATCCGAACTCTACATTCCCTGCAGCTACGAGGGGATCACAGGTTCAAACGACATCCTCGTAGATGGAAACCATGCATACATCGGCGATAACGAGGGGGTGAGGATTGTCGACCTCCTTGCGATGGAACTTGTATCCACATATCCAATGCGCAGGACGCACACGTTATGCTTGAGGGATGATCTGCTCTATGCGGTTGACGGAACCGGCCTCTGGATATTAGACATCGCGAACCCCGAAGATCCTGATTCGGTTGGTTTCTACGGTCTTCCTGGAGCCGTGGGTCTCGATATCGAGGGAGACTACGCGTACGTTTCGGATACGGGAGCCATGGGACTTACGATTGTCAGCATCTCCTCCCCCGAGTATCCCACGTTTGTCTCGAACTATGCGACACCTGGTTATGGAAACCAGGTTGCTGTAGATAACGGTTATGCTTTCATCGCGGATCATTCCAATGGGCTTGAAATCGTTGACGTCCATGATCCCACAAACCCGTTCTTCGAATCGCACGTTCCGACATCCGGTGCGGCTTACGATGTTGCGGTAGACGGCGACTACGCTTTTGTCGCCGCGGGAAACGTGGAAGTCATCGACATCTCCGATACAAGTACTCCCTTTGTCGCCTATAGCTACCCTGCCATGAGCGACGCTGTTGGCGTAACCCTCCACGATCAGTACCTCTTTTCATCCGAGCGGGCGTTTCTCGAGATCCTGAATGTGGCTGATCCGCCCAATGCGTACCTAGTTGGCAGCGTGGATAGACCGTACTGGCTGCAGGAGGTCCGAGCTGCGGACGGTTTTACTTACATCGCGGATCTTGGTGAGATCTTCCTGGTACCGGGAGGATTGAAGATTGTCGATGTGAGTGTTCCCGGCGCTCCTTTATCAAGAGGAGCGTATCCCATGGATCTCTGGGCCATGCCGACCGTTCTGGATGTATGGAACCATCATGTCTATATGCCGGATATGATCGACTGGGTGCCAACGCTAATAACTATTGATGTCAGCAATCCTGATGCACCCGGGCTTGCCGGCGAGTATCTAGCGTCCGCAAAGGATGTATGCACGGCGGATACGCTGACCTATATATTAGATGGTTCAATACTGAACATCCTCGATTTGCGGGATCCAGAGAATCCTTCGCTGGAAGGTTCTCTTCCGCTTGATGACGATGGCCGCAAGATATGCGTTCATGATGGTTATGCCTACATCGCCGCTGAGGGTGCATACACTTTATGGATTGTGGATGTTAGTGAAAGCTCATGTCCCGAGCTGTGCAGCAGTTTGCCAATCGGCTGCAATTATACGCGCGACATTGTTGTGAGAGACACATTGGCCTATGTTGTATGCGATCAGCAGCTACAGATTATCAATGTCAGTGATCCTTATGACCCTTCAAATATCGGATCGTTCGATGATGTCACAAGCGCAACCGGAATATATGTTGCGGGGGACTATGCCTATATAGCAAACTACAGTCTGCTGAAAGTGGACATTGCTAATCCGGACACTCCCAGCCTTGTGGGTGAATATCCTATTCCCGGATGCAGCTATAGCGTTACGGGTGTGGACGAATACGTGTACCTAACGACGGGATCCTCCTTCATGGTATTTCGGGATGAAGACCTGGCAGGCGGTTCCGGTGTGGATGAGCCGCGATCGCGGCCGGCGGCGTGTATGCTCTACCAGTGCGCGCCGAACCCTGTCAACTCCACGACGATGATGCGCTACGATCTCCAGGAACCGGCGCGGGTGAATCTATCTATTCATGATGTCATGGGACGAACGGTGAGAGTGCTTCAGAACAGAGCCTCGATGGGGACTGGCATCCACTCCGTCATCTGGGACGGGAAGGACGATGGGGGCTTGAACGTGCGCGCGGGCGTCT
>JAGMDA010000186.1 GCA_023128935.1 Candidatus Eiseniibacteriota bacterium
CCCACCGCCGTGACAGAGCGGTCATTCACCCCCAGGCACGCCATCCTTGATGGCGAGCCCTTGGACGACCGACAGGGACCCCTCGCCAGACTGGAAAAGGAAGCCTCGCTCGGCTTGGCCGTGTCGTCGGACTCGTCCCTCGCAATCAATGATGCATGTACTCGGATTCCCGCTCTTGGAGCGCACTGTGATGGCTTGGCCCCGGAAGTCCAGATTGTGGTTGTCGGGGCCAGTGAACGTGCCGTCAGCCAACTCGATAATGTCCAGCGAATCCGCGGTGTCAATCGCCGCCTGGATCGACGGGAAGTCCCCCGTCCCGTCGGGCATGACCATGTAAATAGTGGCTGATGCAGGAGTGGCTCCACCAAGCATCAGGCCGATGATTATGCCCATCCTCGCACTGGTCATTAGATCTCCCCCTCGCAGCGCGACTAAAGCTACACCAGATCTCCCCCTCGCAGCGTGACTCAAGTTACATCAGGCCTCCCTCAGCGACACGACTGAGGCTACACATCGTTTGAGCCTTCCGATTCCTCTGCTGGGGAATCCTGCTTGCGTAGGACGTCGCTGAAAGCCTGGCCATAGATGTCCCAGACGGTCACAAAGAGGGCTGCCAGGATAGGGCCGATGATGAAGCCGAGCACGCCAAACAGAAGAATACCCCCCAGGGTCCCGAAGAAGATCAGCAGGTCGTGCATCTGAGTATCACGGCCCACCAAGCGTGGGCGCAGCAGATTGTCGATACTACTCACCACCACACCGCAGAAGGCCAGCACCAAGATGCCCTGCCATGTATTACCCGCCGCCAGTAGTATGATTCCGGCGGGCAACCAAACCAGGGCCGTACCGATGCCGGGAATGACGGAGAGAACCGTCATCATGGCACCCCAGAAAACCGGTCCACCGATCCCCGCAATCCAGAAGGAAAGTCCTGCCAGGGATCCTTGCGTAACACCAATAAGCAGGGTTCCCTTGAGGGTCGCACGGGCCACAGAAGTGAACTTACCCACCATCCGGGCCTTGTCGGCCTCATTGAACGGAAGGTAGTAGAGGATCTTCTTGAGAAGATCTCCCCCGTCCATCAAGAAGAAAAACAACGTGTAGAGGAAGATGAAAAACTGGAAGAAGAAGGCCACCGTGCCCCGCGTAGTGGCGGAGATGCTGTTGAAAAGAAAGGTGCCTGCGCTGCCTACAGCTTCTCCTGCCTTCTTCAAAATCTCAGCCCGATAGGGCTCAAGTCGTTCGATGCCCGGAACCCGCTGCACATACTCCAGGAAGAGATCGGTGTCCTGCAGCTGGGCGGCAACCCAAGGCTTCACCCGTTCGCTGATCTCGAAGGCCTCCTTGGCAACAATCCCCAGCAAAGCCATTAGTGGCACCAGGATGAATGCCAACAGGACCAACATCGTCGCTAGGCTGGCCGGAACCCGGCGCCCCCGGAAGAGCGCCAGAAGCTTCCGGTAGAGAGGCGCCGCAAGACCAGCAGATATGGCTGCCAGGATAGCGGACAGCAGGAATGGGCGGATCATCGCCAGAAAGACTACCGAGATCCCAGCGAGCAGGATCAGTAGGAAAATTCGACTGAACCGAACGCTTTTCATGCCGGCAGGCTAGCAGACAAACTCTCCGCCTGGAAGCCCAGAGACGCCGCATTGGCAATCGGTTGCCCCATGACTCGTGATCGTCTAGCATCGGCGGACGCCAATACCCTTGCCTGGATGCAAGGGTCGCGGGGCACTAAGACGACCGTTCACCCATAGCTCAAAGGCAGGCTACAAGATGAGAATTACTTTCTGGGGGGCTGCCCGCGCAGTGACGGGTTCCCGGCATCTTCTGCAGGTCAATGGCACACAGATCCTGCTCGACTGTGGTCTCGTCCAGGGCCGGCGGCTCGAGGCCGAGGCGCGGAACCGCCGCTTCCCATTCGATCCGACCTCGATCCAGTCTGTCATCCTCTCCCACGCCCATATGGATCACAGCGGCAACCTCCCGGGACTGGTGAAGAACGGCTTTCGTGGGAACATTCACACGACGCGCGCAACCGCTGCCCTGCTCGATCCCATGCTGCGCGACAGCGCGCACATTCAGGAAAGAGATTTCCACTATGTCAATAAGAGACGCTCTCGCATGAAAAAGAAGCCCATCGAGTCGATATACGCACTCCGCCACGTCGAGCAGACGCTGCCGCTCCTTGTCCATCATTCATATGACGTGGGCTTCAATGTGGCCGACGGCGTGACGGCTCACTTCTACGATGCCGGCCACATCCTGGGATCTGCCCTAACAGTGCTGGACTTGGAAGAGAACAAGCGGCGCCTGCGGCTTTGCTTCACCGGTGACCTGGGACGGCCCAATCTCCCGATCATCCGCGACCCACAGACCGTTCCGGACATCGATGCGCTGATCATGGAGAGCACATACGGCAACCGCTTGCACGAGGAAGCCAAGCAGGTGTCCGGGATCATGGAGGAACTGCTCAACCGGGCACACCAGCGGCGCGGTAAGATCATCATTCCCTCCTTCGCGGTCGGTCGCACGCAGGAGATCGTCACGGTGCTAAAGGAGTTGTTCGAAAGTGGCCGCGTGCCACAGATGCCTGTTTATGTCGACAGCCCATTGGCAGTTAATGTCACTGATGTCTTCCGGGTTCACGAGGAATGCTTTGACAAGGAAACCCTCGCGCTTTTACACCAGGAGGAAACCGATCCATTCGGTTTCAAGCTCATGCATTATGTGCGTAGTCTGGAGGAATCAAAGTCCCTCAATGCAAAAGAAGGCCCCATGGTCATCATCTCCGCATCCGGCATGTGTGAAGCGGGGCGCATTCTCCACCACCTGCGCAACAACATTAGCAAGCCGGAAACCCTGATCCTGATCGTCGGTTTCCAGGCAGAGAACACGCTCGGACGCAAACTCGCGGAACAGCAAAAGGAGATACGCATTTTCGGGGAACCCCATACGCGCCGCGCCGAAGTCCATGTTATCGATGCCTTCAGCGCCCACGCCGACCGTGATGAACTGCTCGCTTGGGTGCGAACTCTGAAGCGCCGCCCTAGACGGATCTTCGTTGTCCACGGCGAGGAGAGCCAAGCCCTCAGTTTCGCAGAGAGCCTTGGGCAAGAGGGCTTCAAGCAGGTCGCTGTTCCAGAGCTGGGCCAATCGTTTGATCTCTAGTCCGGACCTCTCACTAAGGGCTTGCGCGAGCCCTGAGCTCCGCCGAGTCCGGGTCCGCATAGGGCTCGGCTCATCGGTAACTTTTGGGGCTGGGCCTTCAGGCCAGGCGTGGTGTAAAAAAAAAACGGAGATAAGAAATGAGGCCTCGGTTGCCCGAGGCCCCAAAGCTTCATCAGGAAATGATCAAGCTTCCATTACCGGAACATGCCCTTGATCGCACCCCAGCTGCTGGCCTCGACCGGGCTCTGGCCGCCGAAGTAATCGACGAAGGTCCCGATCGCGAGGTCGCACTGCGCACCCGTGGGGTCGCAGCTGTAGTCGAAGGTGTTGAAGACGGTGTTTTCCGTCACGCAACCACCCTCCATGAAGGGGAACGGACCAACTTCCGGCTGAGTCCAGAGGTTCAACCCATCGATGCACGGCATGATCTCATCCGAGAAGAAGCCGTTCGACTCGAAGCAGGTGCCGACTGCGCCAGGCAGAACACCACTCTGGCCGTCCAGCAAACCACCGGCAATACCTTCCCAGGACAGATCACCCACGGCACCAAAAGCCGGGTCCATGACGACGCCGCAGACACCCAGGTAGTCCATCGGGAAGCCGATGTGGCCGCCGGGACGGAAGTAGAGATAGTCCTGAGACATGAAGATGACATCGCCGCCGCCATCCAGAAAGCCGCCCAGCACGGTTTCATCCCCAGTCGTCCAGGTACCGCCCCACCAGTTATCTGCCGTCGTGACCAGAATGAGGGAGTAGGGCGCCAGGTCAGGCCACGCGCCCGCGGGATCATAAACAATGTCCACGGAGTGGCCAGCGGCCTCCAGAGAGGTCTGGTAGATGGCGGCCTGGTCCGTAAACACCCCCTCGAGGACCGAGGCGATGAGTGCGGTGGCGCGACCACTAATCTGGTCATCGTACTCGTGGTACGTCCCCTCGTGGTAGCCGACCCTCGCGGTGTTATCCGCCAGGACTGGTGCCGCCACCAGCGCTAGCAAAGCTAGTGTAACAACGATCTTCCGCATGATGCTTTCTCCTTTCGCGCCGTTCCAAAGCACGGCATCCATCTGCTGCTGATTCCTCTGCCATGCGCAGCACCGTTGCAATGAGCTTTGTTGAACTAGACCGCCGTCACAGCCTAGCTCACCCGCTGCTAGGACCACGCATGAGCATCCGTCGATGTCATCGTATAGTTTAGCAAAGTTGAAGGCCGCAGTTCAAGTCTATAAATCCGACTCAACGCGCTGCTCGGGATAGGCCCGGAATCTGGCTAAAATCTCCTCAATCCTGGTTCGCTCGGCCGGATCTCCGGTCATTCCACGCCGGGCCTCCAGAGCGCTGTAAAGCGTTTCCCTGCTTTCGGGTAGGCCAAAACGACTCTCTCTGTCCAGGAGTTCGAGCGCCAGGGCAATCTCCTCTGGTTCTCCCTCCCCCAATACCCGCATCAGGCCTGGCTCCGCCAGGCGGGTCATGAACCACAACTCATAGTAGAAACGTCTGTTATCCAAATCCTCCATCGTGTTCGTGGAATCGGCGATCCCCGTTGTCCCATCCGCGTATTCGGCCAGGATCAAGGGACGGGCCCGTGGATCCTGCGTGAGAGCCAACCCTTTGAGCGCATCCCACCGAAGTGGACGGTCGGGAGCGGACTCAAACACCCCCCGAATCGGCTCGTAGGCAGCCAGTCCTGCCCGCTCGGCGGCATGACGCATCGCCGAGGCTTTGGCCTTCCGGGTCGCCGAGGGATCAACTGCCAGTCGATCCACCATCGCCACCAGGGTGTCGGCCGCCCGCTCATCCTTCGAATCGCCCAGCATCGCGATGCCATGCTCAATCCGCTCAGGCACGCCCGAGTGGCAGTGCGCCGTCATTCTGCGCATAATGTCTTCACTCGCTGAGAGATAGGCCGCTCCTTGCTCCAGGGCAAAGCAGATGCCTTGCTCGAGCGTCCCCGTATCTGCCAGCTCCAGCATGGCCTTAGCCAATCGCCCGCCTTCTGGCCGCTCACGGTATCCGACTTTCTCGTGCGAGATATACATGACCGTGGCCTGGAGACACGCCCGACAGGTGCTGGGATCCGTCAGCAAGAAAACCATCTCATCTACTAGAGGAGCCTCCGAGTGGAGCTTGCCTCTGACGATATCCATCAGGATTCCACTGGATGCGGGGGTCACGGTGGGATTGTCCTTGATGCAGAGATAATGAATCTGATCCCAAGGGACGGTCGTGAAGAACTCGAGCGCCCTCTCAGTCCGCTCCTCCCCCCTCAGGCTTGGCAGGGAACTGGCGTGCGCACGGTAGCGCGCCATCAACTCGTCCAGACTCTCGTACCGCGACGCCTCATCCTGCGCCCATCCCAGTTGGTTGGCGCATACCAGCCAGATCCCGACCCAAAACGCGCAACTTGCCTTGCTCACGCAACAGATCTCCTTCATCTACGCCAAGTGTAGCCGTAGTTGATTTCTCTCAGGCCATCCGATCCCATCCGACCTCAGGCCATCCAGGACTTCTCCGCCGGGTCTCTAGTTCCACTGTGCAAGACTACCGCAGATCCGCGTTCCAAGCCACGCGCAAACGGATCGACCGAGAACCCTCAGCTCACCATCCGCAGATACGTCTCCTGGCACAGCCGCTCAATGGCCAGTAGACCGGCGAAGGCCTCGTTGAAATCCTCCCGGCCGACGGTAAATAGGCCGTGGCCATAGACGATCACCCCTCGGCGGCCTTCCATGGCAGGCGGCAATGTATGACACAGTCCGTGGGGACCGGTTCCCACCTCGCCGGGCACGATAGGGATGTCTTCAATGAACCGGCTTTCTGGACAGCGGATATGACACTGCCCGCGAAACGCGCAATCCGTCTTCTCACAATCCATCGAGAGGATGACCGAGAACTTCGGATGACCGTGAAGGATGGCATTCATTTCCGTGCGCTGAACGATCTCGCGGTGTGCCGTAAGCTCGCTTGAGGCTGTAATACCAGCGCAGCTTGAACCATCGAGTGGGCAGGGATCGATGCAACCGTCTAACTCATCGAGAGAGGATGTAGTCTGGCTGATGTAGAGGGTGTCGCCGCAGCGCAATGAAACGTTGCCGAAAAAGGAATCCACCAATCCGTATTCCACCGTCATCCGTCCAGCCTGACTCACCGCGTGATAGATCGCCCGTTCGGAGAGAAAGGGCGCACGCATGAGCGCAGGCGGTTCTGAGGGTAGCAGATCAATATGCTGCATGACGGTATCCATGACCCGGCGCTGCCGGCGCGATACCCTGCCGGACTTCCGATCGGCCAAGTAATCTGACATGAACTTAACGAAGCAAGCAAAACAGACGGAGCTGTAAAAGACGAAGGCTTGCTCAGGACTGACCATGCCCCAGGTGACCACGCCATGACCCGGAAGGACGGCACACTTGCGCCGCTCGAGGGCTGCCATGATCTCTCCGGCGTCAAAAGCCTCGACGACCGGAAGGTCATGCAGGATTGTGCGTGTCTCGGTGTCAGTTGGCCGGATCACACCGTCAGTCACTGTGGCCATGGAGGCTAGATAGTCGATCATCGAGCGATATGGCTCGGCCGGCAGCGAGAAGAGCAGCGCATTGATATTGAGGCCGCTGAAGACCTTGGCCAGTTCGGAGCACCTGGCGTCACGGCGATTCCAGACTAGCTCGTCGTCAAGCCCGCCCACCACAGGCGCGCCATCCTCAGCAAGCCCCGCGTCAACAAGCTTCCTGGCGTATTTGCCCACCAACTGTTTCATGCTGTCCACTGCAACCCAAGCTGCGCGGCTTTTTCGCTGACCGGCATCCCCTTCTGATCCAATCCTCGTACGCGGTAGTATCTGGCCCGCGTGCGCAGGAATTCCTTGCGATCGAGAGGCGCGATCCGCATGTCATTCCCGCTGCTTCCCTCATCCTCAAAGAACCGGGGCGGCAGATCGTCATCGGCATCCGTGAAGCCGTTGAGTGCATTCATGATGCGTTCATTATAATAAATGCGTTCACCCGCGCGCATGAGCTCCTGCGTCGTTGTCTCCACGCCCGTGACGGCTGTGAAGGCCTTCGCATATTCCTCAAGCGAGGCACCAAAGAAAACGAACTTGCAGGCCGTGAGGGAGTCCACGACTGCATTACAATCCTCGGCGATCTTGATGATCCGAGCCTTCCCGGCAAAGGAGAAACGATCTGTCGCAACGGGCTTGCGCAAGATTTCATGGCTGATCGGGTAAGCCCGCAGGTGACAGCCGCCGCGCGTGGAAGTGGCATAGCCCAGTGCCATGCCATAGGCCCCACGTGGATCATAGGCAGGAAGCTCCTGCCGCTTGACAGAGATGGAAACCCCGGGCTCCCCCTTGGCCGCAGCATAGCGGAAGGACCCCTGCCCCAGTTCTCGTCCTATTCCGTGCCCGTGTCCGATTGCGTCGAGAAGCGAAAGGATGCGCTCACCCGAGAGTCGCTCCCCCTCCATCTCCGCATAGCAGGCAAGTGTGGCGGCAGCGGATATGGTGTCCATGCCCAGGTTGTTGCATATGGAGTTGGCCTTCGTCACAACGTCGATATCCTCATTCAGCAGAAGTGCGCTGAAGTGGGACATGGTCTCGAACTCGGGGATAAGCGTTCCATCTCGCGCTACCTTCTTGCAGAGAATGTGACAGCCCCTGCAGCCGGAGCGCTTTGGCATGTAGCGACGCTTGTAAGCAGCCGCATTCATCGAGGGGGCGGGTGCAAATACGGTCTGCCGGAAGTTAGCAGTAGGCATCATGCGGCGATTGTTCATGAGATCGTATAGGGCACCTGTGCCGAATTGCGCGATGCCAAGCTCACCTAGGAGAACCGGGCTGGCAGCTATAAGCCGAAAGATGTCTTCACGTGCCTGCCGCAATCCATCCGGATCATGGACCGGGACGCGGCCACTTCCCTTGATGGTAAGATACTTGAGGTTCTTGGCCGAGAAGAGAAGCCCCAGGCCATTGCGGCCGGCGCAATGAGCCCCGTCCACTACTATATTGGCAAACAGCACACCGCTTTCAGCCGCCGGGCCTGCTGTGGCCACTGCCCCTTTGTCTTTGAGCCGGATGTGGAGCTCCCCTGTCCCCATGCCGGAGAGGGCGCTGGCCTCACGGATCAGTACCGATCCAGGCGTGATCTCGATTCCACAGGGGCGCTGGCTGCTTCCACTAATGACGATCCCGTCAAATCCGGCCTGCTTGAGTTCAATCCCGAGGCTGCCCCCCACGGAAGCATCGCCGATGGTACCCGTGAGCGGCGAGCGGGACATGATGCACATGCGCCCCGAGGTTGGCGCCGATGTGCCCACCAGCGGACCAGTCATGAAGATCAGCGGCATCCCAGGGGCATCCCAGGAACGCGTAGCATGGGGATAGAGGTAGTGCCCAGCAAGACCCTTGCCGCCGATCCAGGCTTGATAGGTCGCCGCGGCGGGATGCTCCACGCTGTGCGTGCCGTCCGTGAGATCCACATGCAGAATTGATCCAAGCCAGCCGTTCATGTATAAGCCTTCTTCTCAACCCACACAGATATGGGAATCGTGTATCGATACGCGCCGAGGTGGGAATCACACCCCGCGCGGCAAGCGCGCCGCGGACCGCCCTGCAACCCAACCCGTGGAGAAGGCAGCCTGCAGGTTGTAGCCGCCCGTGTCACCGTCTACATCCAGCACCTCTCCGGCGAAATAAAGGCCCTCCACCAGCCGGGAGGCCATTGTGCGTTTATCGACCTCCTTCATGTCCACGCCGCCGGCAGTGATGACGGCTTCAGCGAAGGGGCGATGTCCTGTCACCTCAAAGCGGAAATCCTTGAGCCAAGCCCGCAGGCGCTTGCGCTCGCGGGATGTGACTTGGTGACCTTGCTTCTCCGCCGGAATGCCAGTCAGATCTATGCAGACGGGAATCAGCGCTCTGGGAAGCAGCCGCTTGAGCAAGACCCAGAACTGCTGTTTGCCATGCCCATCCAGATCGCGCAACAGGCGCGCGTTCAGCTTGCGTTCATCCAGCGCTGGCTTGAGATCGATGGAGAGCGTCACTTCCTGATCTCGACGCAGCGCATCGACAACCAATCCGCTCAAAGAGAGAACGATCGGCCCGGAAAGCCCATAGTCAGTAAAGAGCATCTCGCCAAACGCCTCAGCTCGCTTCCGTCCGTCAATCCAGACCCGAGCGGCCACATTCCGCAGACTCGCGCCCTGGCATCGCGAGGCAATATCACCGGCAGTGATCAGGGAAATCAAGGCGGGCCGGATTGGCACAATGGAGTGACCCACTCGCTCTGCCATGCGATAGCCATCCCCTGTGGATCCGGTGGACGGATAGGAGGCCCCCCCCGTGGCAAGGACTACCGCATCTGCCGAGTGGACCAGCTCCGTGGCCCTCCGGTGAACCCGGTGGCCATCAGATCGACGCGAGCTGCGGTGGGCCTCCACGCCGGTCACTCGCCCGTCCTTCACAACCAACCGGTCCACGGCAATCCTAGGGCGCAGGATCACGCCACGATCCCGAACCCATTTGACCAGGGCGTCCGCGACCTCTTGGGCCTCGTTGCTAACTGGAAAAACCCGCCCGCCTCGTTCGGTCATGGTCCGAACCCCCAACCCTTCAAAGAAGGCCATGAGATCACTGCTGAAGAACTGGGAGAAGGCCCGGCGAAGCACGCGATCATTCGGTCG
>JAGMDA010000187.1 GCA_023128935.1 Candidatus Eiseniibacteriota bacterium
CTCGCTCTGGGTAGGGTTCATCGGAGAGGTACACTGCATCGTACTCGGTCTGCCACTCACGCTCCATCCTCTGCATCGCCTCATCAAATCGCGGCATATCTGGCAGAAACACGATCGGCGGGAAAGGTTGAATCTCATATGCCCCGGCCATTTCAGTGGTCTGAGTGCTTGCAACCTCGACCGATCGGGCTCTAGCGCCCGGGGGCAGCGCTATCAAGAACCTCTTCATCGGCAGAAGGGGTCTGCCCGGAACCATATGACAACCGAACCCCTCTATCTCTATCCGCTGCCCATCAGTCCCATCCGTCACCTCATAGGCACCGGCGTGAAGCGTCACAGTCGCGTGATCCCCTTCGACGAAGAATCCGGTAAGCCGCGCCGAGGCCGCATCAAGGTCGGCGGCGACAGGCAGCATACTTGCGAGCATGCCAAGGAAAAGCAATGGGGCTATGTGTCGCCTTCTGATCCATTGGAGTCTCCCATGATTAAGGGATTGCGATGGCATTCACTTAAGCGCCTCAATTATATCATGAGAACCCCAATTGGAGTAACCTCCCCACTTTTCACCAGATTCAGGCGGAAAGAAAACCCTATCGACACCCTCTAAGCCCGCAGTAGGGACCTGGAGGACAACTGTAGGCCGTCCTCCCTCGGACAACTGATAGACCCGCTTGGCCGCGAAGTCGGCCCCCCGAATGCGCAAGCCCCCACTGGACCGCCATCGCGCAGAGGGCTATCATGGGCGGGATCGTGAGATTCAGGAGACACACCCGCTGGGAGGCTGGGGTGGAGCGCATCGGCCAACCGGGTGGCCTCAGTTTAATGGAGGGAGGACCAAGATGCCAGCTGACAGCAATAGAATTGAGTTCGATGTTCCCAAGGGAACACTTGTCGTGCGCCACGCCCATTGCCCGAAGGGCTGCGATCTGATGGATCCCGAGGTCAAGATCCACGACAATCCCTCTATCCACCTGGTCCTCAAACATGAAGGCAAGAAGGCTGACATCCATCTCGATCCCGTCTATGGCAGTCACGAGAATATTTGCGAGCACGAGGTTCCCAAGGGAGCGGTGGTGGAACTCTTCTGCCCCAGTTGCGGCATGTCACTCACCGACCCTGAGGCAACTTGCGCGAAGTGCTCCGCGCCTATGTTCATACTCCATCTCCCCAAGGGCAGCTTTGTCGAAGCCTGCCAGCGCAGCGGCTGCCCCCATCACAGGGTTCGCATCGTAACTGGCGAGCAGATGATGCAGCGGCTGTTTGACGAAGTGGGCATGGATTCATATCTATAGATGGGTCACGAGGTGTGTCATACCACATCGCACAGGGACGAGGCTCCCAGTGGTGCGGTAGTGCGATGGCCTGGGCAATCCACGATGAGTCGACAGTGACAACCGGTTGCGTGAAGCTCATCCTGGCATTCTTTGTGATCATGGGTGCTGTCCCGATGACGAAAGGCCACGAGGGAACATTCCACGAAGAGCAGCGGCGCTCTGCGCGCTACCGCGCAGCAGAGGCGCAAAAAGCAGATGCCGCAAGGATGCTATTTGAGGGTATGGAGTTACCGTACCCTCCCGCGGCAATCTTCATCAGGATATTCAAGAAAGAGCGACTGCTCGAACTCTGGGCAACTGGAGATGCAACCCAAGCAGCCCCAGTTTCAGGCCGGTCAAGGCAGGACACCTTGGTGCAAAGCACTCCGGGCCGGAATGCCTTAGCCCAAGACGTGCCTATCCAAGAGGGTCCCGCCCAGGCTCCATGGCCCCCAGCAACCTCAACTCAGGTTCCACGGCCCCCAGCAACCTCAACTCAGGTTCCACGGCCCCCAGCAACCTCAACTCAGGTTCCACGGCCCCCAGCAACCTCAACTCAGGTTCCACGGCCCCCAATGGCCTCAACTCAAGACCACTCGCCCACGACCAATGAAGATCAAGGTGCAGCGGGAGGAACCTTCCGACTAGTAAAGATCTTCCCCATCTGCGCCATTTCGGGTGATCCCGGTCCCAAGAGAAGAGAGGGAGATGGACAGACTCCCGAGGGCTTCTACTACGTCGACCGCTTCAATCCCGCCAGCAAGTTCCATCTCGCCCTGGGCATCAACTATCCCAATCGCTCGGACCGCCTCCTGGGTGATAGACCAACCCTTGGGGGCGACATCTTCATCCATGGTGGTTTTGTCACAGTCGGCTGCATTCCTATGACCGATGAACTAATTAAAGAGATTTATGTCATCGCTGTCGCAGCGCGCGCCCACGGGCAGGAACGGATCCCTGTTCACATCTTCCCCCGGCGGCTGGATGCTACTGGCCTGCGCGTGCTCGAGGAAGCGGTCGGCGATAATCCACCACTGGTATCCTTCTGGAGGAATCTGATGGTGGGATACAACTTCTTCGAGACAACGCGCACGCTGCCAGTGATCACCGTCGCGGGGGATGGAAGATACGTGTTCTCGCCGGCCGGAGGCGATTTGTAGATCGCGTCAGCTGAGAAGATGGCTCGCCGGTCGCATCGCCGCGAATTTGTTGGCAGCAACTGACAGACGGTGTTCACCCATGCCTTGATCCGTGGCTCAAGGCGCTCCAACCAGGTAGCAGAGCTGCGCGGCCAGGAATGCCAGATAGTTCCCAATCGCATAGCCAACCAGCGCCATGAGTACGGCTATCGGAATCAGTGACTCACGGTGATAGGCGGCCACGATCGGAGCTGAGGCTGCGCCCCCGATGTTCGCCGCTGAGGCGATGGCCGCAGTGTGGATATCCACGCGGAACAGCTTGGCACCCAGCAGGCAGAAGAGACCATGGATCGTGATCCATACGTAGGCGGCGGCCAGGAACCAAGGGGCGCGCGCGAGACCACTCAGCTCTGCACGAGCGCCCATCGAGGCCACGAAGAGGTAGATGATCGCCATGGCCACCGCGTGGCTGCCCGGTATGCGGCGCGCGGGCGTGAACGAGAGCGCGATGCCGATTGTCGTTACCAGCAGCACCTTCCACGTCGAGGTTGTGAGGATCGGTCCTACCTCTGGAAGGTTGGATGCTAGGAAGCCGGCCAGCGTTGCCCCCGCAAGTCCGATGAAGGTCAGGTAGACGAGGTGGTGCATCTCGACTTCCTTACTCTTCTTCTCAAGGCTCCCAACGGCTATCTCCATACGCTTCACGCGATCGGGATCGGCACCTGTAAAACGGGAGAACTTCCTGGCCCATGCTCGTGAGCTAAGCAGAAGGGGCAGCCAGATGATATAGACCATGTTGTCAGCCACCACGGCCAGGCCCATCTCCTCGGGTGGCGTCCCAAGGCCGCCGGCGACAGCAGCCATGTTGCCCGTCCCGCCAATCCAGCTCCCAGCCAGCGCTCCAAAACCCTTCCAGCCATCCGGCCCCAGGTGACTATGAAAGAGGAAGTAGGCAACAGGCGCGCCCAGAACGACCCCTGCGGTACCCATGAGCATGACCAATACACCACGCCCGATGATGCGGACCACGGCCCTGATGTCCACCTCCAGGAGCATTAGAATGATGAAGACCGGCAGCGCGTGTGCCTTGAGGCCGTCATAGAGGGGTGATTTCAGCGGCGTGATCCCTGTATTGCTCAGGACAACAGGCAGCGTGTAGATCCAGATGAGTGGGGGAAAATACTGAAAGATCTTCCAGCGGAAGTAGCGCTCCAGAAAGAAGAACAGCCCAACAATCCCCACAAGGACTAGCAGCGTCCCTGCAGAACTCTGAATCACCACTTACCTCCCCCTGGTCCTGTTGAGAACATCCCATCTTGTAGAGACGAGTCTTCACTGTCACCCGAATCGCAGACGCCTATCTTCCCCTAATAAGCGGACCGCAATCGCAGTATTTATTCCTTCCGAGAAAGATGAGCACGCACACCTACACATCTATGAAAGTACATTTATAAAGGCGCGGCGGCCATTCACTTGGAAGCGACCTTGAGCCAGGAGTCCGAGCGTCTCGGGATAGATCTTGTGTTCTTCGGCAAGGACAAGCGATGCGATCTCCTCCGGACACTTGCAGTCATCGATGGCGATCGCCCGCTGCATCAGGATGGGACCGTGATCGTATTGCTCATCCACCAGATGCACGGTTGGGCCTGAAACCTTCATACCAGAGGCAAAGACGGCCTCGTGTACCTTCATCCCATAGAATCCCCGTCCCCCAAATAGGGGAAGTAGGGCGGGGTGGATATTGGTGACCTTTCCCTCATAGCGCCGCAGGAGTTCGGAGGGCACAAGTTGCATGAAACCCGCCAGCGCGACAATGTCGATCCCGTAGCGGTCCAGGACCTGCATGAGCCGCTGGGTATACGCCGTCTCGTCGGCAAAGGTCTTGCGGGGGATCCACTCGGTGGGAATCCCACGCGCTTGGGCTTTCTGCTTCGCGCCTGCCCGCGCGTTGTTGTGCACCATGACGGCAACCTCGATCGGGATCTCGCCACGGGCGGCGGCATCAGCAATGGCTGCGAAGTTCGAGCCCCCGTGCGAACAGAAGGCAGCCACGCGCTTCTTCATCCTTCCGATTCCTTCTCCGCATCTCCATCCACACCCAGTTCCAACTGACGTGGTCCCGCTTGACGAATCCCTTCGGGCACCACATCTTCGCGGTCCCCATTAGACCACGTCGTTTTTCCACGAGGCACCTCTTCACGAGCAGGATCTGTGCCCTTGGCCCCTGCGTCATCCCCCTGCGTACTGCGGAGGAAGCGATCAGCGATCTTGTGCTCCGGCATCAGACCCTGCTTCCGATTGCGCCGCTCTTCCCAGGATTCGGCGCCCTCCAACCGCTCCATCCGACGCCCATTGAATCTATCCCGCCAGAGGTGGCGTCCATGCAGCTTCCCTTTTCTCCTCATGGATCTCACCAGGCGGTAATAGATCCAGCCCACGATCAACACGAAGAGCAGCAGATACTTGAATGCAGGAAAGGAAAGCTCCATGGCTTCATCCTTCTGCTAGCCCGCGGGTTTGTGGCCGATGATTACCCCTGGCCCGCATGTGTCATCAGGCATCTACACGCCCGGATTTCTCACCAGAGCACATCGCCGCCTGCGCGCCCGGATCTCTCACCAGCGTATGTCGCCGCCCGCACGTTCCAAACCCTGGCCCCAGCGAACTTGCCGGACTCCTGGGTGGGCACCGATCTCCTCGATCAGGGTTCCGGTCCTCCGACTCCCCCGAAGCCGAACCTGGAAGATGACCTCACTCTGACCCTTTGCCGAATCAATCCGCAGCAGTGTTTCTTGAATCCGCATCCTGTTTGCCGCGAGGCGCTTGCGGCACCAGACTTCGAATTCATCCCTTTCCTTTGCTGCAATAGTAACCCCGAGCGAACGGTAGACAACCGGCGGGATTGTGTGCTCGATCATGTTAAACAGCACGAGCACGAGCAGCACGAGTAGCGTGGAGATTACGGCCAGCACATAGAGACCATTACCGATGATGATGCCCAGTGCGGCGACGAACCAGATGCAGGCAGCGGTGGTGAGGCCGCGGATCAGGTCACCCATTCGCAGGATTGCGCCCGCACCCAGAAAGCCGATGCCCGTGACAATCCCAGCTGAGATCCGGTTGGGATCAAGCACCAAGTGCCCGTTGATCACCCCGTCGTTCGCGAACGTCTCCGACGCACTACGGGCGGCAATCAGAAGGATTGTGGCCCCCAGGCAAACCAGGACGTGCGTCCGTAGCCCCGCCGCGCGGCCGTGCCACTCCCGTTCCAGCCCCACGAGGCCCCCGAGCACAAGGGCGAGCAGGAGCTTGTACACGGCCCCATCCTTGAATAACTCCATCCCGAAAATCTCCACGCCCCCTCCCTTCCTCCGGTTTATCTCAGAGAAACGTTCAGGACCTCAACAGGTCGTGCCTTGCCCGCGCGCAGCTCTTGCACTTCGAGCGGTTGAATCCGCTTGAGCGGAAGCGCAATTAGACAGGTCGCCTCGGGGCTCAAGTCCGGGTGCAGAGTAATCTGCGACCCTCGGTAGAGCTTGAGCTTCTCCGGCGGGGGCGCTTTTTTCCAGAACTGCC
>JAGMDA010000188.1 GCA_023128935.1 Candidatus Eiseniibacteriota bacterium
AGCTATGTGTTGGCCAGGCGAGCACGCTGGGGGATTGAGACCCATGACCGCGATACGGGCGGACGCGGAATGCTCCGGAGCCTGAAGCGTGGGGCACTGCTGGGGGTGCTGATCGATCAGCAAACCCGGGTAGATTCGGTGTGGGTGCCCTTCCTGGGGCGGGAGGCCCTGACGCCGAGCGGGCCTGCACGGCTGGCGCTGCGGATTGGCATTCCGATGGTCCCGATGACGATCACCATGCGTCCGGACGGGAACCACGTGCTCCAGATCGGTCCGAAGATTGCCATGAGAATGGCCTCGCCGGGTGCGGATGAAGGGGAGTATGAGGAACTCATACGAGAGAACACGCGGCGCTGCAACGATGCGCTGGGCAGGATGATTCTCGCATCCAAGGAACAATGGGTCTGGTTCCACCCGCGCTGGCGCGAGGGCCAGGAACTGAGCTCGGGTTCTGGCATGGATATTGCTTACTCGTGAATAGTAGGGCTGGGGCATGGTCTGGCGACCATGGAGAGATCTCCTCGTGAGAATGCGGCGCAAGCAGATGACGACTGGGTTCGCCACACGCTGGTTTGCGGGCTGGCTCGCACTCTTTCTGGTGCTGTGTGCGGGCGCCTGTGAGCCGGAACAGAGCCATAGGACGGTGCCACTTTCGGAAGATGTTCCCATCCAGGCAATTAAGGGCATGACCCTCCGCGAAAGCCATGGTGGGAAGACACGCTGGGTGCTCGATGCCGACTCTGCCATGCACTATGAAAATCAGCGAACCTTGCTGCTGGGGGTCACGGTGGCATTCTACAATGACGCGGGCGACAGCATCCGTTCCTGGTTGAGTGCACGTGAGGGCGAAGTAGACCCGCACACGCGCGATCTCGTGGCCCGTGGTAGTGTGGTTGTTCGAACGCGGGACGGGGATCGGCTGGAGACCGAAGAGCTGCGCTACGAGCAGGCGATTGACAAGATTGTCTCGGACTGCTTCGTGCGGCTGACGCGGGGGGAAAGCGTCATAACCGGGATCGGGATCGAAACCGATGCAGCACTCAAATCCTATGTTATTTGCTCAGATGTGGAGGGTGACTTGTATGAAGAGGATCAGCCGCCGGAAGGTCTGGAGCGCTGAGCAGCCGGTTCACGCGGGCGGGCGCGGGAAGAGGTGGCAGAGAGGATGAACGGCTCCAGGGATGCCGCCTCATTGATGAATACGGGGAATGCTGGCGCTCAGGGAACTTCCGAGGTCGCGGCCGGGAGCACAGAGACCGTACAGGGTGCGGATCAGAACAGGATGGTTCTCGAGGCGCGCGATCTGGTCCGCTATTATGGCAAATGGCGGGTGGTGGACGGCGTTACCATCCGCGTATGTCAGGGTGAGGTCGTGGGGTTGCTGGGCCCGAACGGAGCCGGCAAGACGACCACTTTTTATATGATTACAGGGCTGCTGACCCCAAAATCTGGGCGCATATTCCTGGGCGATCGGGATGTCACCGCCCTCCCGATGCATAAGCGGGCACGCCTGGGGATTGGATACCTCTCGCAGGAGCCAAGTATCTTCAGGCGGATGACCGTGCGGGAGAATATAATGGGGGTGCTCGAGACACTTCCCTTCTCCAAGCAGGAGCGGCAGCAGCGCTGCGAGAGGCTCCTTAAGGAGCTGGATATCAAACAGATCGCTGACCGCCGGGGTTACAAACTGTCGGGAGGCGAACGGCGGCGGGTTGAGATCACGCGGGCACTGGTGACCGAACCGGCCTTCATGCTGTTGGATGAGCCCTTCGTGGGTATCGATCCGATTGCGGTGGCTGAGATCCAGGAGAACATCATGCGCCTGAAGACCCGAGGTCTGGGGCTCCTGATCACCGATCACAGCGTGCGGGAAACGCTCATGGCAACAGACCGGGTCTATCTCATGTATGAGGGCAGGATCCGCCTGGAAGGCAAGGCGCAGGATCTAGTGGATGATCCGACCGCCAGAGAGATCTATTTGGGCAAGGACTTTCACCTATAGCCGTACTATATGGAAGGAGCAACGCACCGATGAGGAAAACCGTAGAGCATGGATATTCATGCAGGATTGGAGGTTTCACAGAGAACGCAGCTGGTGATGACACCACGCATGCAACAATCGCTGCAAGTGCTGCAATCATCAGGGGTTGAGTTAGCCGTAATCCTACGGACAGCCCTGGAGGAGAACCCGTTTCTAGAGGAGGATGAACGCGACGAACTGCAGGCAGAAGAGGCCTGCTCGGGTGACGAGGAATTGGCAGGTCCGGGAGACTCCCTATTACCAAAGGCGCCATGGGGCCGGGAGATCCGTCAGAGGGTTCCCCGAGTGGTAGAGGCGCGCGAGCCGTTTGAAGCGGCCTTGCTGCGCCAGTTGCGCTTGCTTGGGGAGCAAGGCGAGGACCTGCGGATTGCTGAGTATCTCTTGGGTTGCCTAGATGACCGGGGCTACCTGGATCTGGGCGTGGAGGAGATTGCAGAACTAATTGGTGAGAAACCGGCGCGTGTGGAGCGCGTAAGGCAATGCATTATGCGCCTTGAACCGCCGGGAATGGGAGCTTTGACCCTCAGTGAGTGTTTATTAGTGCAACTACATGTAGCAGGAGAAGAGGGATCCCTACCCTACCGGATGGTAGAGACCGCACTACCGGATCTGGGGAGACGGCAGTTTGAGAGGATCGCATCACGGCTGCGGGCCACCAGGAAAGAGGTGCTGCGTGCGGCCAAGCGGATCCAGCAGCTCTGGCCGCATCCCAGACAGCTAATCGAGCGCTGCAGGCCCGATCCCGTCTACCCCGATCTTGAAATCGCTTGCGTGGGCGCAGGCTACGAGGTCCTGCTCAACGAGGGCATGTTCCCCCGCATACGGTTCACGCCGCCGGGGCAGGGTTTGCTCAGCCCGGGGGATGGGGGGCTGCGCCATTTTATTAGCGATCGCGTGGCTCGGGCTCACTGGCTGGTGGGTAGCCTGCATGCCAGGCGGCGGACGTTGGTGGGTCTGATGAGATTGATCGTTGAGGAGCAGCGGGAGTTCTTCGAGAAGGGTGTGCGCTATCTGAAGCCACTGGGTTACCGCCTGTTGGCGGATCGGATGGGGCTGCATGAGTCCACGATTGCCCGTGCGGTCCGAGACAAGTATGTGCAGACCCCGCGGGGGGTGTTTTCCCTGCGGTTCTTTTTCTCGAAGGGGTTGGGGACCGAGTGTGGAGATGCATGCGTCCCGGCATCGATCCGTGCCCGCATGCGCGAGTTGATTGAGGCTGAGGATGGGGCGCGGCCTTTGACGGACGATGAGCTGACGCGCATGCTCCGGCGCGAAGGGTTGCTGATCTCGCGCCGGACGGTGGCGAAATACAGGGATCAGATGAGAATCCCGAAGTCATCCTATCGCAAGGGGGCCTGATAGTGACCCCCGCGGGCTCGAAGGCGGGGCTGAGGTCCGCTTCGGGGAGAGGTTCCCAGGGCACGTGAGCCTTGGCAATGAGGAGGGACAGATGGAGATCATTACAACCGCCCGCCATTTCGAAATGACGCCGGAGATCCGGGAGCATGCCGAGAAGCGCCTGGAGAAACTGCGTCGGTTTCTAGGTGGCGTCGATGAGGTTCATGTAGTCCTGGCCACGGAGCGGTATCGACAGATCGCGGAGATCGCGCTCCATGCCAGGGGAACCGAGGTCATTAGTCGCAGCGTCTCGGATGACATGCTGGCCTCCATCGATCGGGTGGTTGATCGCCTCGAACGTCAGCTCGAGCGCTTGACTGCAAGAAGGAAGCGGAATCGAAAGATGCGGCGCACACCGCGTCTGGATCTTGCCCAAAGTGAACCGGCTGCGCTGGGGAGCGCTGCGACCGATGAAGATGAAGAGGAAGAAGGATCGGGTTTGGATGAAGAGATGGATTTCTCGCCGGTTGTGGTTCGGGGAGACCAGTTCCATCCCGATCCGATCTCGGTGGAGAAGGCCATCGAGATCCTGCGCGACCGAAACGAGGATTTCATGCTGTTCAAGAACACCCAGAGCCAGAAGATCAACCTTATACATGTGCGTCCGGACGGGAACTACGGCCTCGTCGAGACAGCTTGAGGCCCGGGGCGCAGCGGCGGGACATCACCGGCAAGCGGGATGTGCCGCTACTTGCCAGCGCACGCCGTGGCGGGGGATGCCATGATCGGCATGACAGTAGCCGATTTCTATGAGAAGACGCGCGAGCGATTGGGCCTGCAGACGCTCTGCCGGAGTCTTCAGGCGAGGAGTCGCCTGGTAACCAGCGACATTAATCGCCCCCAGCTAGCGCTGACTGGTTTCGTTGAGAACTTCCTCTGGGACCGGTTGCAGATCTTTGGGGAAACGGAGATCCGCTATCTGAACAGTCTGGGGGAAGAAGCGCTCGGGAAAGCGCTTTCTCAGGTGCTGGGCTTTTCCATTCCCTGCATTGTAGTCACGAAGGGCCTGGATCCGCCCCCAGGACTCACAGAGCTGGCGGCTCAGAACGGAGTCCCCCTCTTTGCTACGGAGATGTCCACAACGCCATTTGTGCAAGAGGTGCGCACATTTTTGGAGGAGGCCTTTGCCCCATCCACTACTGTCCACGGCTCCCTAGTCGATGTCTATGGCGTGGGGTTGCTTTTTACCGGCCGCAGCTCGATCGGCAAGAGCGAGACGGCCCTAGATCTTGTGGAACGAGGTCACCGCCTCGTGGCCGACGACATTGTCTCCATACGGCGGAAGCGCTCGAACATCCTGATCGGTTCAGGAAATGAGCTGCTGCGCCACTGTATGGAGATCCGGGGAATCGGCATCATTGACGTTCAGGCCATCTTTGGCATCCGGGCCATACGCGCCTTCAAGCGCGTGGAAGTCGAGGTCAACCTCCGCGATTGGGATGCTGAAGAGAGCTACGAGCGGCTCGGTCTCGAGGAACAGCAGTCTACGATCGTGGATGTGAAGATCCCCCTGGTGGCCATACCCATCTTTCCCGGGAAGAATATCACCGTTATTGCAGAGACCATTGCCCTGAACTATCTAGTCAAGGCCTACGGCTATCACCCGGCGGCTCGGTTCAGCGAGAACCTGCTGGAAACGATCCGGCGCAAGCGGACCCTGTCGCGTCTGGCTGAAGGGGATCCCGAGTAGGCGATAGGGCAGGCGGGGGGCAGCAGGTACGTCGCACGAAAGCGGAGGTGGGCAAGAAGTGCGCGCCAGCGGAGCGAGACCGATCCTGGGTATCATTGTCACCCATGATCAGCTCGGCGACGAGTTGCTTAGGACGGCTGAATCGATCCTCGGCCCACAGGAGCGCATCGTCGTCAAATCAAACCGAGGGCATTCTCACAAGGCGCTCATTGGTGAGGTCAATAGCCTCATCGACCAGTTGGCAGGCAAGGAGGAGCCGGTGGTTCTCTTCGCGGACCTCCACGGCGGAAGCTGCGGGCACGCGTGCAGTGCCGCAGCGGCCAGTAACGGGCGTGTGCTGGTGGCTTGTGGGGTCAACTTGCCAATGCTTCTGGAATTCCTCTTCCATCGGGGGCGCGTGGGACTCTCTGAGTTAAAGAGCCGCATGGTCTGCAAGGGCCGTCAGGAAATCAGATGCTCGGGCTGGGACAATGAGGCTTGAGGCGACCTTTCTCCTGGTCCGCGTGGACGACCGGCTGCTTCACGGCCAGGTCGTGTATGGTTGGGGCCAGATGATTTCACCGCGGAAATATCTGATCGCCGATGACGAGGTGGCCGCCGACGAATGGGAATGTGAGGCGTTTCGGAGTGCCGCGCCTCCGGATGTGACCGTTGAGGTCATCAGCCTGAGCGCCTTTGCCGAAGCATGGGTCTCGCTGCCGGATCCTTCTGGAACGGTAGTGCTGTTGAGGGGGCTGCCCGGGCTCGAGCGGTTGGTGAAGGCCCGCTTCAAAGTTGCTGCCGGGGTCAATCTGGGTGGGCTCCATGCCAGGCCCGGCACCCGAGAGATCCTGCCCTACCTCCACCTGACCAAGGATGATGAGCAGTTGCTCAGGGAGTTGCTGCATAACGGTTATCCACTCTACGCACAGGATCTCCCCACTAGCCCCCGCCACGGCTCGAAGAAACTCCTGGGGCTGATTGGGACTTGAAGTTGCACCGCTTGAGCTCTTGAGCTAAAGGAGAGGTTGGATCGGATGCGCAAACCCGGGTGCCCCGATGGCGGGCAACAGCGACAAGGAGGTTGCCGTGGATCCTGTTCGCTTTCTGTTGTGCATTCACAACCACCAGCCGGTTGGGAACTTCGACTATGTGATCGAGGACGCCTATGCGCGAGCCTATCTCCCCTTCCTCGATGTTTTAGAACAGCATCCCACCATTTCCTGGGCGTTGCATAACTCAGGCTGTTTCTGGGAGTGGCTCGAGAAAAATCATCCCGAATACATCGATCGCATCGGCAAGGGCGTTGAGCTTGGACAGATCGAGCTGCTGGCGGGAGGCTTCTATGAGCCCATTCTCCCGGCCCTGACGCCGGAAGATCGCCGCGGACAAGTGGAGAAGCTGCGCCGGTATCTGAAGGAGCGCTTTGGGATCAACGCCCGGGGGTTGTGGCTCACCGAGCGAGTCTGGGAGCCAGATCTGCCTGTGGACTTGGTCGATGCGGGCATCACCTACCTGCCGATCGACGACACTCAGCTCCATCAAGTGGGCGTGGCCCCGGATCGTGTGAGGGGGGCCTTTCTCACTGAGAGTGCCGGGCGTGTCATGCGGCTATTTCCGGCGCTCATGAGCCTCCGCTACCGGATCCCCTACGCCAATGCGCAGGAGGTCGTGGACTTCCTAGGCAACCCCTTCCCCGGCGGCGGTACCGGCCTGGCGCTGTATGCGGATGATGGGGAGAAGTTCGGGATCTGGCCCGGCACACACAAGCTGGTTTATCAGGAACGATGGCTTGACAAGTTCCTCACCGCCCTGGAGAAGGCTGTTGACCGCGTGACGATGACGACCTTTGCGCGGGAGATCGAGGAATCGCAACCGGTGGGGCTCGTATATCTGCCCACAGGCTCGTATGTGGAGATGGGCAAATGGTCCCTGCCGGCTGACTATCAGGAGACCTACGGTAGGGTACGCGATGCCCTGGATGCCGTCGATCTCGGGGAGGAGGCCAAGCTCTTCGTTCGCGGGGGATTCTGGAGGAACTTCTTTGCACGCTATCCAGAGAGTAGCTGGATGCACATGCGTGCCCTGGATGGTTCCGGGCGCTGCCGCGCCTTCAGGAGCACCATGCAGAAAGGAGTATGGAAGGAAACCCGTGACCACTTCTGGCGCGCGCAGTGTAACTGCGCATACTGGCACGGCGTTTTCGGCGGGCTCTACTTGCCGCACCTCAGGCACGGCATCTATCAGGAGATCATCCGGGGCGAGGCGTTACTCGCCCGGAGCCTGCGCGGCCGGGGCGCGTGGGTTGGCGCTCGAGAAGTGGATTTGGATCTGGATGGCCATAATGAGATCGTCCTGGAAAACGACACGCTGGCCCTTTACCTAGATCCCGATAGGGGCGGGCGACTGCTGGAATGGGATGACCGGTCAGCAGCCATGAACTTGATCAATGTCCTCAGCCGAAGGCGGGAGCATTACCACAGCCAGGTGCAGGAAGCACCGGGCGAGGAGCTGCCGGAGGGCGGGACCATCCATGCGGGGATCAAAACCAAGGAGACGGGCCTGCGCGAGCTGATGACCTATGACTGGTATGACCGCGCATCTCTGAGCGACCATTTCTTCGATGAGTGCCCCGACCCCGGTCGCCTAGAGCGCGGCGAGATCCATGAGTTGGGTGATTTTGTGAACCAGCCCTACAATCACGAGCTGATCGAGGGCCGTGAGGAGGTGTCCCTACGCCTCTGGCGCGTCGGGGGAATCTGGCGCGACGGCCAGAGCCAAGCGCTGCGCCTTGAGAAGACAGTTTGCGTAAAGGCGGGCGAGCGGCGCTACACCGTAGCCTATCGTTATCGGAGCCTTGCCGAGGAGCCCTTGCGGGTTTGGGTGGCAGTGGAAAACCATTTCAACCTCCTGGCGGCCAATGCGCCCGATCGGTTCCTAGTCATAAATGGCAGGAAGGCACGCCCGGCCATCCTCGGAGCGGAGGGAACCGGGCGATCAGTGGAGTGGATCGCGCTTGTGGATGACTGGCAGGGGTGGCACGTGCGCGTTGTGCCGGAGAAGCCAGTGGACTACTGCCGCTATCCAGTCCGGACCGTCAGCCTTTCAGAGTCAGGTGCTGAGAGCAATGACCAGGGTCTTGCCCTACTATTGCTTTTCCCGCTCGAGCTAGGCCAGGGGGAGGAGACAACGTTCGGCCTGTCGTTCTCAGTGCACAATGGACGACCGGCGCTCAAGGAGAGCAGGGCAAGACGGGCAACGAGGACCGGGCTCGGGGAGCGGAGGCAGCTGGAGTCGAGACGGGAAAGCAGCGGGCGCTCAAAGTTGACGCAGGTGCAAGGCTGAAGCGCTCGGATCGGGAGTCACTAGAGGGTGCGTGAGCAGAATCGCGGGGCGGTTCGCTGCAAAGCGCCCGTGGCGGCGAGCCTTCTGCTCCTGCTACTGGCTGCGGCGTGTATCTTGTTCCTCCTCATTGCCACGGGGATTTGCCCCCCCTGGATTGGCGCCGCGGGCGGAATGCAGGCTGGCTATGTGGCATTCACGCCCGGCGGGATCCTCCGGCTGCTCATGCTCTCTGCTTGGATCATGCTTGTGGCCATGGACGAGCGGGCCCTCGGCCCGCTTGTTTTCCATGAGCCAATTGTGGCGGCGCCAGTGGCCGGGGCGCTGCTTGGTGCATTCCCGGAGGGCCTCCTGATCGGCTTGGTACTGCAGGCTCTCTGGCCGGGGCTGCTTCCTCTGGGAGGTTCTCGGCAGCCCGTGGTGGGCACTGCGTCGGTGATCGGTGTCTGCTGGATCTGCCTGCTGCCAGAGGGATTGGGCCCGTGGGGCCCCGTGGTGGCCCTGGGTGTTACGCTCGCGGCAGCCGGTTGGGGAAATGAGGCTGAGTCAGTCCTGCGCCGGCGCAACGAGGCGTCCGCTGCCTGGCTGCAGGCCGGGACGCGCGCCTCACGGGATGCAATGCTTAGGGCCCACCTCACACGCGGACTGCTGGAGTCTGGTTGGCTTGGATCGATCGCTCTTGTGGCGTTCGTGGGGCTCCCGCTCCTCATAGTGGCATTGATCACAGCGGTGAGTGACGGGGCCGCCGCGCGGGCGGCCAGCGCACCGCCTGTAGATTATGGATTTCCGGATGCGATGGTCTGGGGCGTGGGGAGTGGCCTGCGGCTCAGCCTGCTCTTTGCGATGGGCGGACTGATCGGGCGCCAACTGCGCAAGCCACTCCGGGCGATCGGGCAGCGGGTGAGAGGATCGTGCGACGCATGGGGGCCGTGGTGGGGAACTCGGGAGCGCTCACGCACCGAGCGGGGGCTGCCGGCAGAGACGCGCAAAGCCTTGCGGGAGGAGCCCGCGGAGGCCGAGAGGGAGATGTCGGCTCCCGCATTGACGTGGCGCAGACTTCTTGGGCTCCTGGGCCTCCAGGCGGGTTTCAGCGACCGGCAACTGCAACGTGAGGGGTTCCTCCTGGCAGTGCGGGGGATTCCCGGCAAGCGGCTATCAGAGTTGGGCCGCCGGGAAACGACGGCACTTGAAGAGCGGATGCTGCAGGAAGGAACGCTTAACACACAGCCGGTGATGGCCGCCGCGCTCATCGGCGCACTGGACCGCATACTGATTGAGGCGGAGCGAAAGCCCCTGCCCCGGTCGCCACTCAAGCTGCTTGAAGTGGGCGGTGCGGTGCTGGCGCAATGGGGTGACCGGGCGTTGTGGGGAGGTCTGCGCCCAGGCATGGCCCTGCTGGCGCTGGCGTTGCTGCCGATCGCTCCCGCCCCGGTAGTGGTCGCATTCCTGACACTGGGTCTGAGCATGCAGCTCGGTGGACGGGTCGTATTGTATCACTGGGGCTGGCGCGCTGGATGGAATGTCGTCCGGGGAAGCGGCGCCTCATTCTGGCGCTGCGGTCCAGCCTGGCTGCAGGAGGCACTTTTGCCTTTGGCTGTTGGGGTGGTTGGCTCCTACGGTGTGGCATGGTTCGCAGAAGCCGGCGCGGTAGAGGTCGGACTGCCGACTCTCTTCAATCAAAGCATGGTTTGGTTTATGCTGGGGATGCCCATCGGCCTGTGGGTGGGTAACAGGCCGATGAAGTGGGGTTGCTTATGTTGGGCTGCGGCCGCCCTGGGAGTGCTCACCGAACAGTGGATTGGTAGGCTGTCATGATCGGCCGGAATGGAACCGGTTGTGGCCCGCGCTGTAAAGTGCGAGCGAGCCGGGGACTGGAAGCAACTGGAGATTGAGCGTGTACGAAGCGCAGGTGGAAGTCCGCAATGTCCCGGGAATACACGCGCGACCTGCCGCATTGCTGGTTCAGGCAGCCAGCCGATACAAGTCAGAAGTGTTCCTTTGTGCTGGCGAGCTGACCGTGAACGCAAAGAGCATCATGGGTGTGATGATGCTGGCAGCCGAAACCGGAACGATACTGTCAATCCGGGCCGAGGGGCCAGATGAGAGGGACGCGGTCGACGGGCTGGCTGCGATCGTGGAATCGGGTTTCCAGGAATCCTAACGCCGCGCGACCGGGGGGATACGAGGGGAGGCCAGGGGTGACCAAGGGACGGAAGGCGCGGCGAATACTATTGCAGGGAACCGGTGCATCTGCCGGACTCGCGATGGGGCCTGCCCATCGTCTGGTGTCCCAGGAGTATCAGATCTCGAACCAACGGGTTGCGGCCAGCGAGGTGGCATCTGAGATCCGCCAACTGCGCAGGTCCTTTGCCGCGTCCAGGGATGGGATCCGCACGCTTCGCCAGCGCCTGAAGAAACAGCCTGAAGACCCGGTAGACCAGATCCTGGCATCACATCTAATGATCGTGCAGGACCGCGAGCTGGTTCGGGAGATGGTCGTTGCCATCAAGACCGAGCGGATGAATGCGGCGCGCGCGGTCAGAAGCATCCTGCGTGCCAAGGCACGCTACATGGAGTCACTTCCGAGCGAGCTTTTCCGGGCGCGAGCGGCGGACATACGTGATGTGGAACGCCGTGTGCTCGGGCACCTGTTCGGGGATGAGACCTCCGGGACGGCGCATTTTCCGCCAGGCTCGATTCTAGTGGCATGCGAGATCGCTCCGAGCGACACCGCGGCGTTCGGTCCGCAGCAGGTGGTGGCCTTCGTAGCCGAGCGCGGTACGCTTGCTTCCCATGTCACCATCATGGCCCGCTCCCGGGGCATTCCGGTCGTTGTTGGCGTCAGTGATGCCACCGAGACTATACCGCACGGGGAAGTTCTGATAGTGGACGGCGAGCGGGGAGTTGTGATCGTCTCGCCGACCAGGGCCGATGTTGCCGAATATAAAGAGCGCTTGAAGGGGGAACGCCGGATCAGCGTCATGCTGGACAGCAGCAGACGCCTCCCCGGCGAGACATTGGATGGCAAGCGGATCCCTGTACTAGCCAATATCGATCGCCCCGGCGATGCCGCGGCCGCGGCCCATAGCGGGGCGGAGGGAGTAGGTCTCTTGCGGACCGAATTTGTCTTTATGGCAGCGGCGGGTTTTCCGGATGAGGAGCGACAGCGCCGCGCATACGAGATAGCCCTGCAGGCGTTCGAGAGCTCGCCGGTTACGATCCGGACCCTGGACCTTGGGGGGGACAAGTGTGCCGCTCTCATGGGGGTGTCGCGAGAAGCGAACCCGTTTCTGGGCCTGCGCGGCATCCGCTTCTGCCTGGAGAACCCAGAGATCTTTCTCGTGCAAATCAGAGCGATCCTCCGGGCTTCGAGGCAGGGAAATGCGCGCATACTGCTCCCGATGGTGAGCAACCTCGAGGAGGTGCACCGCGCGCGGTACATGCTCGATCGGACTGCCGCGCAGTTGCGGGAAGAGGGCCTCTCGGTTCCCGAACGCGTGCCACTGGGAATCATGATCGAGGTTCCATCGGCCGTGATCATGAGCGATATACTTGCCCGCGAGGTTGAGTTCTTCAGCATCGGGTCGAACGACCTGATCCAGTACACGCTGGCGGTAGACCGGGGCAATGAGCGGATCGCCTATCTGTACAACTATCTGGATCCGGCCGTGCTGCGCGCGATCGACCAGACTGTGCGCAGTGCACACAAACATGGAATCACCGTGGGTTCTTGCGGGGAGATGTCCGGTGAGACGCTGGGGATGCTGCTCCTTGTGGGCCTCAATATTGATGAACTAAGCGTGGCCCCGGTGCGAGTTCAGCGGCTTAAAGCCATGCTGTCCCAGATACGATTCGGCGATCTGGAGGCCATGGCTCACCGTGCCCTGGAGGTTGGATCCAGGGGGGATGTGCAGCGTGTGCTGCGTGATGCTCTGGCGCCCTATCCCCAGTTCCAGCTGGATGAGCGCGGCGAGCAGCTCTTGTGCCACTGGCGTCCCCAGGAGCCGCATTCATGAGGAGTAATGCTTTGACAAAGAAGCCGAGGAGCATGCCTGTGGCGATCGTGCCAGCAGCCGGGGTCGGAACGCGGCTGCGGCCTCAGACCCACACCGTACCCAAGGCCCTGGTCAATGTGGCCGGCAAGCCGATCCTGGGACACATCCTCGATGCGCTTCTGGATCAGGGCATCACGAGCATCAAGGTTGTGGTGGGCTACATGGGAGAGCGGATCGAGGAGTACATCCGAGAACGCTACCGGAAAAACATTGATGTGATAGAGCAGTCCGAGCGGCTCGGGCTTGGACATGCCATTGCGGTGACAGCACCGCATGTGCCTGCTGGGCCTGTGCTGATCGTCCTGGGTGATACTATCGTTGAGCCTGAATGGAGCGATTACCTCTCGGGCGATGAAGCTGTTATCGGCGTCAAGGAGGTGGAGGATCCACGCCGCTTTGGCGTGGTGGAAGTCCGTGGAGACACCGCGCTGCGCCTAGTCGAGAAACCTTCTGAACCACTGAGCAACCTTGCAATCGTTGGACTCTATTATTTCCCTGACAGCGTGGCGCTCTTCAAAAGCTTGAGGACTCTGGTCAAGGGAGGCTCTAAAACGAAAGGCGAATTCCAGCTCACCGATGCGTTGCAGAGCATGTTGGAGAATGGCATGCGCATGCGCGTATCGACGGTGGAGGGTTGGTTCGACTGCGGGAAACCGGAAACCCTGCTTGAGACCAACCAGCACCTTCTCCGCAAGGTGCCCCAACCCACACCCATCCCCGGCGTGACGCTGGTGCCGCCGGTCTTTGTCGCCCCCACGGCGCGGATTGAAAAATCGATCCTGGGCCCCAACGTGTCGGTGGCCGATGGAGCCGTAATCCGTCGCACCATTGTGCGCGACTCGATCGTCAACGAGCACGCTCTGGTGGAAGATATGCTGCTGGAACGATCAGTGGTGGGCGAGAGCGCGGTGGTGCGGGGTGTCTTTCAACGCCTTAACGTGGGGGAATCCTCGGCAGTCGACCTCTCGGGCGGTTCTTTCTGATCCAACCGACTGGCCAGGAACAGCTTCCAGAGATCTTCCCCGGCCCTTGCCTGGAGGAGCCGGGATGGTCTAGGCTGATATGGTTCTTTCTATGAAGGCGTACCTGGAAAGGAGATCAGATGTCACGGGGTTACCTTTTTTCTTCAGAATCCGTCGCTCGAGGCCATCCCGACAAGGTGGCCGACCAGATATCAGATGCAATCCTGGATGATCTGATCCGCCAGGATCCAGGGGCGCACGTGGCCTGTGAAACCCTCGTGACCACCGGCCTGGCCCTGGTCTCGGGAGAGATCTCAACGGCGCGGGCCTATGTCGATATCCCGAGGGTCGTGCGCCGCACGATTGAGCGGATTGGCTACAACGACCCGGCGATTGGTTTTGATGCCCATACCTGTGCCGTGCTGACCTCGATTGACGAGCAGTCCCAGGATATCAGCCGGGGAGTTGCCAAAGATGATGGGAAGCTCGGTGCGGGCGACCAGGGGATCATGTTCGGGTACGCAACCGACACCACGCCTGAAATGATGCCGCTGCCGATACTGCTGGCCCACCGCATGATGATCCGTCTCGAGGAGGTGCGGGTGGAGGGCATCCTGGACTTCGTGCGCCCAGATGGAAAGGGCCAGGTGGCGGTGCGCTACGAGGATGATCTGCCGGTTCGGGTTGAAGCGGTTGTTCTTTCCGTGCAGCACAAGGACGTGGGCATCGAGAAGGTGCGCGAGGGGTTGCTCGAGGAGGTCATCAAGAAGGCCCTGCCCGAGGAGTATTACGATGCGAAGAAGACCCGGGATCAGACGCACATCAATCCGACCGGCTCCTTCGTTAATGGGGGACCAAAGGCCGATACAGGGTTGACGGGACGCAAGCTGATTGTGGACACCTACGGAGGGATGGCCCCCCACGGTGGTGGGGCCTTCTCGGGCAAGGATCCAACCAAAGTTGACCGTTCCGCTACCTATGCGGCGCGTTGGGTGGCCAAGAACCTGGTGGCCGCTGGGTTGGCCAAGCGATGCCTCGTGCAGTTAAGCTATGCCATCGGAGTTTCCGAGCCCGTTAGCATCGCGGTGGAGACCTACGGAACCGGCGCCATTGCTGATGCCGAGATCGAGGCGCGGGTCCGGAAGGTCTTTGATCTGACACCACATGGGATCATCGAGCAGCTGAATCTACGGCGACCAATCTATGAGAAGACCGCCTATTTCGGGCACTTTGGGCGAGCACTGGAGGAGTTCACCTGGGAGCAAACGAATCGGGCTGAAGCACTGAAAAACACTTGAGGGTGGGATGGCTCGTAGCCGGCGCAGACCTTCCAGGCATGGGATCCTCGGGATCCTCCTTCTCTCGGTCAGTCTACTGACCCTTCTGAGTCTTCCGGGCCCCAGGTGGGGCAGCATGACCGGTCCCTTTGGCCAACTATGGGTAAATGTTTGGGCGCGGGCCTTCGGGATCCCAGGGCTCTGCCTCATCGTGGGCGTTGGTGCGCTTTGGGGAATCGCACTGCTCGCTCGTTGGCGGCGCGATTTTCTCTGGGCCCTGACGTGCCTGATCTGGCCGCTCGTCGTGTCGTGGGACGCGTTTCTCGATCTGCTCTGCCCCTCTCCCGCCCGGCCGTATCTCCACGGGCAGTTGGCCGAGCGGCTTGAGGGCGCGGTCGGCGTGTTCTTCGGGCAAGGTGCCCTGGTGCAGCAAGGGCTCGCGCTGGGAGCGCTCTCGCTCACCCTGGGCATCCTGACCATCCGCTGGGGATTGCCTCCCCGAATGCGCCAGGGTGTCATGAGAGGCCTGACGGCAGTATGGGCTCTGATGGCCGGCGCGCTGCGCCTGCTGGGCAAAGCGATGGCTCTATTGCTCCGGACCTGCTGGAGCGCCGCGCGATGGCTGGCGTTACGCCTAGCATGGCCCGTGGTCCTGAGACTGAGCCGGTGGCTTGCAGCGCGATTGGCTGGATGGCAACGGTCGCTTGTCAAGGAGACCGATCGCGAATGGGAAGCTGCCAGTGGGCCCACTCCCCGCACCGCAAAAGACCACCCACGGATGGATGGAAAGGGCACCTCTCCGATCATCTCAGGTCCCGAGGGAGTGCAGGAGAAATTGGAGCTGGCAGAGGTGAGCAGCGATGGTCGCCAGCGCGCCGGCGCGGAGACACCAGGCGCGGCGCCTGAAGGCCCACCGCTGGCTAGGATCGA
>JAGMDA010000189.1 GCA_023128935.1 Candidatus Eiseniibacteriota bacterium
GATCCAGTTCTAGCGCCCTCTCACAGTGCTCCAGCGCGGCTTCCATCTGCCCTGTCTCCCCCAGGAGAGCTCCCAGGTTCAAGTGGGCCTCCGTGGACTGTGGGTCTATCGACAGCGCTCGATCAAATGTCTGAGCCGCCTCACGTGGCCGTTTCAGGGCTTCTTGGACAAGGCCCATGTTGATCAGGGCGGGCACTAGGCGAGGCCTGAGACGCAGCGTCTGCTTGAAAGCCTGCAGCGCGTCGTCGTGGCGTCCCAACTGCATAAAAACCACACCCTGGCGGTAGTGCGCTTCTGCCATATGTGGCGCGATCCGGCCGGCGACGAGGTGTTCATTCAGAGCCGAATCCCAGTCGCCCATCTCCTCGAACATCACGCCCCTAAGGACCCAGAATTGCGCTCTGTCCCGGTAACGGGAGGCCCAACGGTTGAGCACGCGAACCGCATCCTCCATGCGCTTGGCCTCTCGATAGCTCTCCACGCACAGGCGGCACACATCCCAGTCGGGGGCGTTCTCGTTGAGATACTGATCTAGGAGTTCCCCGGCAGCTTCGGGGCGTACTGCCTCTCGGTAGGCATTGGCAAGATCGAAGATCTCCTCGCGATCCGCACGCCCCCGAGAGACCTTGCGCTCCAAGCCCTCGATGGATTCCATTAGGTTCTGATTCGCCATGGCCACCGGTCTCTCCATCGACCAGATGCGCTCATGCATTCCCGAAGCAGTGATCATAGAATGGCAGTGGACGATCTATCCTGCCAGTTCAACATAAGCGTGTCCCGGTCCAGTCAGTTTTTATCAATCTAGGGAGTGGAGAGGGGATGAGTCAAGGTCAAAGGCCCGCGCCAGCGAGCAGTTGCGCTCGCTCCATCGCGCTCAAGCAACCTCTTCAGACGCGGGCGCCGTACCACTTGACTCCTGTGGAGGATCGAGATCCTGCACAAACCGCAGATCAATGCGCAGGATCACTCGATCCCCGACCGTAGAACGGGGAATCAGGACCGGCACAAGGATTTCCTGTTGCTGAACCTCGATCGATCTGGAGACCTTGGCAAGCTGTGGGGCAGCCACGCCGCGTTCAGGCGCCCGAGTAGTTAGCTCACTGTCTGCCTTGACTCTGTCTGGGGCGTCGGCTGCAGGCGGAGGCTTGAGCTCTGGGGAGGCGCAAGTCCGCGGCGTTTCCTCCTGCTCGACCGGCGGTGCGGGTGCGGAAGATGGAGTGCGAGGCGCCTCTAGTATCTCACGGTCCGCTGCCATGGCCTGCTCGTCCTTGCGGAGCCATCGCCATAGACCCCGGGGCCTGTCCTGCGATCCGCGTTTGCCCGCGGCACCATCTTCGGGGACATCCGGCGCCGGACCGCCGTCGGACAGCCTTGAGACCGGCACTTCCTTCGCAGCGGCCAGCTCATGTCCATCAGCCTCCACCGGCTGGATTGCCTTGGCGGCCAGACCATCCTTCGAGGCGTCCTGTACCAAGCCATCAGCGGCCAGACCATCCTTAGAGACGTCCTGTACCAGGCCATCAATTGAGGGCTGGACTACTGGCATCTCCTTCGAATTCGCCGCTATGGGTGCATCTGCGGCCGTGGGATGGGCTGTCTCAGTCCCGGGTGCCACTGAAGATGCCGGCTGCCCCTGGGGGGCCTCGGGATGACTCTGTGTCACATCGCTTTCTGCCTTCTGCTCCTTGGGCCAGACGGTCTCGTCTTGCTTCACAACGGTAGCACCGATCTCACCCGAGAGCCTAGCCAGAAGGAGTTTCGAGATAGACTTGAAGGTCTCAAAGACGCCCACACCGGTAGTGGCCACAGCCTCAAAGCTTGGAACGTTCTCCTTGTTCAGGGCCGTTTCCAGCTCGTGGACACTGTAGATCTTAGGGAGATCACGCTTGTTGTACTGAATAACATAGGGGATCTCATCGAGTGAGAGGCCGTGCTCGGAAAGATTGTCTCTCAGATTCTGGAAGCTCTCGATGTTCTCCTCCATCTTGCCGCGCTGCGAATCGGCAACAAAGACAATGGCATCAGCCCCCTTGAGCACTAGCTTGCGCGTAGCGTTGTAGTAGACTTGGCCCGGCACCGTATAGAGTAGGAAGCGTGTCTTGAATCCAGCCAACTCTCCCAGGTTCAGCGGGAGAAAATCAAAGAAGAGTGTCCGCTCCGTCTTCGTCTTCATCGAAACCATCTTGCCGCGGTGCTGGGAAGGAATACTCCCGTAGATGTACTCGAGATTGGTCGTCTTCCCGCAAAGAGCCGGTCCGTAGAAGACTATCTTGGCATTGATCTCCCGCCCGGAGTAGCTGACCAGAACCATTGAGCCTCCTTGCGCCTCTCGCGCACCACGCCTTGAGAGTGACGCATCTGCGTAGCCGTCAGCTCGGGTCCGTGACGGAGCGCGGTGGCAGCGCAGTCCGCCCCATTGAACAATCAAGACCCTTGGTTACTGCATCGGCCCCATGGCATATCTCCTTGACCACAAGCAACCCCAAACCGCTCGGCTCGCACCCCATCGCTAGCCTCAAGGAAGGCCCACAGATCCCGATCCCATATACCAGGAAGCAACCATGTCGTTGGCTGGAATACGCCCAGCTATCTGCAGGAGAGGACCCTCGGACCGATGACACGCCCAGCAGGCTGCAGGAGAGGACCCTCGGACCGGATGACACGCCCTGGAGAGCAGAAGTCAGCAGAAGCCCGCTCGTGCGTGGTCCTGCCGCCTGAGGCCTTCGCGGCCATTCTCTGCCCCGAGATCCTCTCCGATCTCGACCAGACCACTTTTCTGAGGGTCGCAGATGGTTCACCCCCGGCTATGCTCGCGCCGCTGCCAGTCGCCGCTGTGCACCCAGCGGTCGTGAGACTCCAGACCTACACGGCGGTCGAGTGCTTGGAAGTACTGAGCAAACAAGGATCGCAGCGGCTGATCGCGTGCTCAGGAACCTTGGAGGGAGACATGCTGCTCCAGGCAGCTGCCACCCTGGGTCTGAAAAGGGTCTTCCTGCCGCTCTCCGTCGAGGATTTGCTCGTCCCGCCATCCTTGTGTGATGAGGTTTGGGTAGATCATGCCTGGGCTCAAGGCGTGCTCACCGACGCCGGCTACACCCAGGTCAAGGTCAGGGCGTCACACCCGCCCACCTGCATGCCGACCAGAGCGCCTCTCCAGCTGACCTCCCCGACAGGCCCGAATGTCACCATCCCGCCCCTTCCTCCGGATCAAGTCGACCTCCTCCTGGGAGTGAAGCTACTCGCAGGGATCTTGTGGGCGGTCCCCGATTCGGATGCCACCTGGGCTCTGCATCCCCGCACTAATGCTCGACTGATTCGGAACTTGCTGAGAGCAGCCCATCTCGGTGAACGAGTCAGGCTCATGCCCTGTGGAGGATGGGAGGATTTGAACCGTATTCTAGCCGCCAGTGATGTTCTGCTCCTGCCGATGCAGCGGCCATTGCGCTTGGGATGGGCCCGCTTTGCCGCTCAAATCCGCCCCAAGCAGACAGTGATCGCCGGGGCCACAGAGCAGCTCTGCGACGAGCAGTCACTGAAGGCTGACGCTCTCGTGCTAGGGGATGATGAGACGGATTGCGCCATCATCGCTATGGTCCGCGAGGCCCTGAAGCAGCGAGCGGCTGCGCCGGCCGCAGCCTAGAGCGGCCGTCTCACCAACCATGCCGCCCGGCGCAGAGCATCCTCCCCATCGTCCCACGTGGGCCCGACGAGAGTATCCACGATCGTCCCATACGTTTCTGCGGCCTGAAGTATCAAGCTGTGGAGGGGTTCCAGTACCGGCAGGTCCAGGGAGGCGGCAATGTCGGCTCCCAGCAGATATGCCCCGGCATCGTCGATCAAGAGCTCTCCGCTGGCGAGGAGGCTGGCAGCCAGGTCGAAGATTCGCTCTTCCTCAAAGTGTTCGGCGTACGTCCGCAACAGGAAATCTATATCCCGGAGGTCCCTGGACTCGCCGCGCACGAAGCGTTCCGCGTGTGCGTGCGCTTTCATGACGACGAGTGCCGGAACAGTGGCAGCTCGGATTGTGATCCCCCCGGGCAGATCCACGCTCTGGCACAGTGATTCGCAAGCAGAGAAGACCGCTACTGACATCTGCTGGCCGTCGGATGGCCAGGTGATCGTGCCGGCCGGCACTTCCAGGTTGCCAAAGGGGATGATGTCTACAGAGCCACCCATCCTGTGGAGCAGTTGATGCGCCGTTCGGCCAGCTGCGAAGGCCCCATCTCCAAAATCCAGCAGAGTCGTGCGAAAGCGCTCGAACTCGACCCAAGACGGAACCTGCACGGCGATATCCCAATCTGTAGTCGTTCGTCCGCCGGAAACCCCCAGGGCCCAGTCATGCATCAGAAGTCTGGCGCCAGCTCCAATGATGAAGAATCGAATCCCGGCTTGATCGGCGACGTGGGCCAAATCGAGGAGGATCCGCTGATCACGTTCGGGTATCACGCGACAATCTCCTTAGAATGTGGTCTTCAAGCAATGTGTTGCTTATGGGTCCCAACCTCTCGTCGGATTCCGTAACCAATTCCGCGCGCAGCAATAATGGATCTACGAAGGGCACACCACTTGGGGCCTTCATTCCATCCGTTTCGCTCGCCGAAGGTCTTGAGCAGCGTCACGTTGCCCCTTGGGTCGGGAATCAAGCCAAGGTCCCGAGCCATCGCCGGTGCGTCACCAGCGCCCATATGGATGACCGCACGCGCCGGCCGAAATCCCCGAGTTAGCAAGGCCGCGCCGGTCTCCCCGCCCAGCAGCGCTCCCGCTTCCTGGATGGCCGGTACCGCCCTACTCCGCGAAAACGCTGTAACTCCCTGATAACGGCGTAGGGCCAAACAATTCGAACGAACACCAAGCTCCATGAAACTCCCAGGGTGAGACGTGGCGTGGAGGATGTGTCGATCGAATCCCACGGGTCCGCTTGACCAAGTGGCCAGGCGTCCTTGCGTGTCGGGTGTCCGGATGCGTGACGGGGCCCTGACAACGAGGGATCAAGCCTGTTGTACTGGCATGGAAGAGAGTTTTCGAGGACTACGGAGGGCGGTAGATGGGTGTCGCTTCGCCGACGGTCCAAGGAGAAGGCTGACTCGGTCCCAGGCGAATATCGAGGCGGCCGTGGCTCTGTGCGCGCGACCGTTCGGGCATCCCGGCCCGCTCGCCGCGGCAAGAGCCTCCTGGGGTCCAGATGCCCGAATGCCAAGCAAGCCGGGCGGTTGTCTCCGTTGCGCGATCCGTGGGCGACCCCTTCCAGGGGGCCGCACCATGGTCCCGGCATCTTGGCCTGAATCTTCACCAGGCTCCTGGGAATCTCGGGAGTCAGAAACTCGCGGCCCCTGAGGAAAGCACCGGTCGTGCCAGGCCGGGGGGGCGCTGAGGGAAGAAGCTCGGCCGGTAACGGCGATGGATCCTGCAACCGGACCCGTTTCCGGGACGAAGATCCATGACTGACCATGTCGCGCTCCTGGGAATCGAATGGTCGCAGCGCAGTATTCACGTTCAACTCATTGTCGTTATCCCTCTTGCGCGGTTAACTGTCAAGTGACTGTGTCCCTGCAAGGCGCGCTTTCCTTCTGCCCTCTCCACCGAGAACCATCCATCCACCCACACAGGAGCTCTAAATGCCAAAAAGGCCTTTTCTACAAAGGTCGGTGTGCTCTATCGGGCAACAAGGGCATCCTAAGAGCCAGATGTTGCCGGTGGAGCAGAAGCGCGC
>JAGMDA010000019.1 GCA_023128935.1 Candidatus Eiseniibacteriota bacterium
GTTGCGGCTCTCTCATGTGGGAAGGTAGCCAGGCGTGCAAGGCCCGGTGGGCGGGAGAACTCCCGCACCCCCACGGCGATCACGAGCAGTCCGATGAGCACCGGCACGACCACCTGCGGGCTTGCAAGTGGCAGGCAGAGCCTGTGGAGCCGCTCGCCAAATCGCTCGACGCGGGAAGCAAGCGATGCCGGCGAGTGCCGCTGGCGCGCGCCCTCTTCTGCTTCCCTCTCAGCGAGCACCTGCAGGAGGGCCGGCGCATGATCGCGCATTGCGGCGGCCACATCTGCGCTTCTCTCTAGCTCAGCGAAGCACTCGTCGCACTCGAGGAGATGGGCTTCGAAGGCGAGGCGCTCCTTGTCAGAAAGCGCCCCGCATTCATAGCGCGCGAGCAGGGCTGCCAGCTCGTCATGGCCACGGCATGCCTTCTCCTGTTGATCAGCCATCTCCGATTTCCTTATCAGCGGGTCCCTGGGCACTCTCCCGCGAGCTGCCCTCTGTATTCCACACCCTCCTTTTCGCCAGCCCCAAAATCCTTGCGTCCAATGGCTCCCAAGACACTTATCTGACCAACAGCACCCTGCCGCTCTCCCTCAGCCGGCCAGATTCCAACCGGTAGAAGTAGCTCCCCGAAACCACCTCCCGGCCCGAACCATCCCGGCCGTCCCAGATCAGCTGGTAATTTCCCGGCAGGTAGTATCCGTCAGTCAATGTGCGCACCAGCCCCCCTTTCACATCGAAGATGCGCAAGCTCGTGCGGGCGGCACTCGGGATGCTGAAGCGCAGGTAGGCGGCACTCGTGAGCGGGTTGCTGCCCTGCACATCCAAGGCAAGCTGGCCGGCATCTGATCCGACCGACTGTTCAGGATTGGTGAGGGCCACATCCAGTAGCGTACTGCTCCCGGCGGTGATCACGACGCCCGGAACCGTAAGCGTCTCGTACCCGTTGGCCTCGAAAACAACATCGTATGATCCGGGCGGGAGAAATGCGTGATACCGCCCGTGGCCCGGCTCGCTGCGGTTGATCTCCCCGTGGTAGAAGGTCACGTTGTCGTAGCTGATGGTGGCTTCCACGGGGTCGCCGGTTACTGAATTGGTCACATGTCCCCAGAGCGGGATGGATTGTTCGAGCAGCCACACGGTTCCCGGCCAGACCCGCTCGGCTTCGTCCACCGCGCTCGCATGAGAGGGTTGGAATTGTATGTGCGTCTCAGTTAGGAAGGCGAAGCCTCCCATCATGGCGGTCTGCCACTCGAAGTGCTCACCCTCGGCGCTCGGTGAACGATAGTCCCCCCCGTACGATGAAGCCTGGGAAAGCGCGATGGCCTGCTGCCGCAGATAGTAGGCGAAGGGATGGTCCCAACAGGCGTACCCGTACAGGACCTCACGGCCGGAGGAGTGGTAGTCGAGGACCTTGGCGAAGCGCTGATCCTCGCTCCAGGCCATCATTGCTTGCGTCTCGGCCTCCGAGGCCGGCGAGGGCCCTTTGTAGGTGTTGGAAGTGGGATTCGTGCTGCCGGCACAAGGGCCCGACCAGCCGAACGGGTAGTTGCGGTTCAGGTCGATCCCGATCCCCCCGGCAACTGGCCGGCGGTTCTTCCGCCACATGTTGTCCCAGTAATACACATAGTCATACCCATCAGGATTCCAGAGCGGCGCAATCCATATCTCGTGGGAATCCACCAGATTGGTGATGGTCGGATCCGTACCGTACAGGGTGGTGAGCTGCTCGATCGCATAGAGCGCCAGCACGGGAGTCACTATCTCCCGGGCATGGTGACAACTGACCATCAGAAATGCGGGCTCATCCTCTTCCAGTTCGACATTATCGGAGATCTTCACGGCATAGAGGTGATGGCCCTCGTAGGTCGGCTCCAGATCGTAGGCCTCTGTGATGTCCACCATCTGGCAGATGGCGGGGTAGTTGTTGGCCACACTGACCATCTCCGCCTCGATCTCGACGAGGTTCGGATAGCCGGGGGGTACACTCTCCCCACCTCCCCGTTCGTCCTGGATGTCTCGGAAGGGCCGACCCACGGCGATGACCTCCGGGCCGTAGCCGCTCAGGCGCAGGGACTCGAGTTCAGCCACCGAGACGATCAGCTCCAGCGAACTGTCGGTAACGCTTCCCTCCAGCACGTCAAATCCTGAGCGCTCCAACTGAATGGCCACTGCTTGAGCATCCGGGTCCTCCACGCGGACGTGTCGCAGTGGCTCGGCCGCAGCGTTCGAGGCAAAGGTGAAGGCCGCAACGATCAAAAGGGTTAGGATGCTTGTCTGCATGGCATGTCTCCTCCCGCGCTATGGCACGAGCTGCGTGGGGGAGGCCTAGCCCCCCCCTGTCTGGTAGGGATCACGACCCGGCAGGTTGGTGATCCAAGATCCGCAGGGCCCAGCCTTGCCGGCTAGGTTCCGCGTTCACAAACTCCTAATATACTAACACGACAGTTCTTACGAGGTCAAGCCAATTGCCGCCTGGCGGTCAAGCGCATCATTGTCCCAGCACTCCCAACCACCCTGGCTATTCAGGCCACTGCCGGCCGCACTCCCAACCACCCTGGCTATTCAGGCCACTGCCGGCCGCGTAGGAGTCGAAAGCATTCCCACCAGTCCGCGCCCGCGCCCACGCTTAGAAAATCAATTGCATGGAAAGCGCCCTCTCCGGAAACGAGAGGAGTGTGAAGACAAACTCACAGCTTGGGGGTCCAGGGCGTCGCCTCTCCGCCTACGCCCCGATCCCGGAAAGGATCTGAGCAGAAAGGGAGGAAGAGAACATGATGGACACAAAGAAGAAACTGATCTGCGCGGCCCGACTCGTCGTTCTGCCGGTGCTGCTGATTCTCTGGCCCTTGGAGGTCGCTGCAGACAGCGCCCTGAAGGCATGGTGGGATACCTTCGAGGACAACAACTTGAACTGCTGGACCATCAATCAGGTGGGTGCCAGCATCGGCATCGACTCCAATATGGCCAACAATGGCATCCGCTCCTTGAGGGTGGTTGGCGCTTCAGGGGCCGGCCAGTACGCGCGGGCCTACTCACGGAATATCTGGATCGATTTTACACGCGATTACACCGTGCAGTTCGCATTCCGTTACGATAGCTTCCACTGGGATCGGTTCCTCATCTTCGGGCACATTCGCTTGGTACTCGATTACCCCAGTCTTCCGGTCTTGTACGACCCCGTGGGGGATAATTCCTTCGTCGGCAACGCGGTCTCCGGCAATTCGTTCGAATCCTACCTGCCCGATTTGGAGTGGGGCTGGATCACGGTTCACTGCCGGCCTTCGCTGCAGCAATACGAGGTCTTTGTGAACGGAACGCACATGGGAACGGTAAACTACCAGGCCACCGTGATCCCCTCACAGCAGTTCTGGTTCGAGGACAATGGTTCACCTACGAACTATCTCAACGCTTGGTATGACGACTGTACAATCCGAGGCTATGTGAATCCGCAAAACTGCAACTACTCCATCGCCTCGCATTGGGAGGATGCAGAAAACAACTGTGCCATGTGGGCCCATCCACCCAATGTCCCGTACCATGGCCAATACAGCCGTCCGGGTCATCCGCTGCACGAACCTTGCTGCCCGCCAGGACCCAACGGTCGCTGCATGGTGGCATGTCTGCAGATGGTATTCGACCGCTTCGGCGACAACCTCCCCGGAGCCGGCCCTGGGGTCGGCACGGGGCCCCAGGAGGAGATCGAGGCGGCTGCCAACACCAACGACCGGGTCAACTGCCCCAATGGTGTGTGGACCGGCACGTATCAGGACGACCTGCGCCGCGCGGGGCATTTCTCTTCCAGCACGAACCAAGCTGCACTGACGGCGCTGCGCAACCAGTGCCCACCTCCACAGTGTCCCCCGGCTGGCCAAGGCGCCAGCGGGTATAGCTGGCGCGACCTGGGATACGCGGTTGTCGATTCCATCTGGACGGATCTTGCGCCAGCGGACGCCGACAGTATGGATGCCGGCGCGGCACCCGTTGTGCTCGAGGCACTGATCGGATCGGGCTATCCGATCATCGCACTCATCAATCCCTCGCAGGGCTATTGCCAGGAGATCGAGGCGGCGGGCTCCGAGGGCACGGTGGATTGCGATAGCATCCCGGAGAACACCGACTCCGGTCATGCCTGCGTTATCATCGGCTACGACAATGTCGGCAACCAGGGACCGCCACAGCTCCGAAATCCTCACGCGTATCCGGCGTTTCTCATCCACGATCCAGCGGTCTGCCGCTTTGGATGGATCGGGCAGCAGTATTTCTGGAATCAGGTGTGGACGAGTAAGCGCTTTGCCTTTGCCGCACCTTGGGAACTGAAGTGGCTATCACCGCCAAGGTGGTGTTACGGGCAGAAGTATAATGGCACGCTCCTTGTGAAATACCCGGGCCCGGAACCGCTGGACGGTTTCTACTCGGTCGCCAACGCCAAGGCCAAGCTGACACTCACCAATGTAGGGCTTCAGGGTGGAGAGGTTCGGACGCACAACCTGGTCAACATCTCAACGACCGGCGATTGGCAGTTCAGCACCTGGAAGCTGGCCAACGGGAATTTCGTTCAGGGTGGGAACCTCATCGGGACCGTGGACTACTTGGCCTACGGAACCCTTGCGCCTGCCGTGTCCTCAACATCGTATGTGGGCTACACGGATGACCTGGGAGGCACGGGGAGTGCAACGAAGGGCCTTACCCTGTGTTTCTTCGTTGACCTCGATATCGGACACACGGGATGGCCGTACGCGGGCCACTGGTGGTCTGGGGCCGGTGGATCGAGCATCAAGCTAGTCGGCCTGGGCGGCCCCACCCATGAACTCTGTGCCACCGTCGGGAATTTCGGAGAGGAGCCAACCCCACCGGGAACGTTCCTGCACTTCTGGTTCGAGGACCCGGGCGCAGCGCAGCGCGCGCCGGGCGAATACCCGATCGCTGCACTCGAGGTCCCATCGCTCGCCTTTGGGGACACGGTGACACTCGGGCCGGTGCCATGGACCGCCCCACCGGGAAACGTGTTCGGTGAGCCGCACTTCACAATCTTCACAGCGATCGACTGTCCGGGCGACCCCCCGGAGAGCGACTGGCCGCAGGATGAGAACAACTTCGCCACCCTGAGTGAATTCCACTGCGAGACTACACCTGGAGAACCGGTGGGAATGTCATTCTGGGTGGAGAATCCGGAACCCACGGCGATGGAGGTCATCCTCCAAGTCGACAAACCCGAGGGTGTAGAAGCTTGGGATGTCGCCCTCAGTCTGCCGGTCGGGGAGCCGATCTTCCTCAGTCCATTGGAGATGATTCCTACCGAGGTGACCGTGACGCCCACAACTGGTCCAACGGAGGGTTCTATCAGTGTAGAGTGCTTCCTCTACATCCCTGGGGGGGAGCTGGTCCGCGAGACTGGCGGCATTACTCTCACGCTGCACCTACCGACGAGTTCAGCTCCTGATGACGGAATGAGTCGCCCGGTCTTTGCGCTCGGCCAGAACCAACCCAACCCCTTTGCTGGTCCGGCGACCATCATTCGGTTTGCCACTCCCCGTGCAGGGCATGTGGATCTGCGGGTCTATGACGTGGGCGGCAGGATGGTGCGAACGCTTATTTCGGAGCGGCGTTCAAGTGGATGGCACGCGACAAGCTGGCCCGGTACAGACGAGCGGGGTCGCAGAGTGGCCAACGGCGTCTACTTCTACCAGCTCGATCTTGACGGCGGCGTGCAGCGGACGCGTACGATGTTGATCCTCCGATAATGGTACCTGCTCTCCATTATCGATCGAGAGCGGTGAGACACCCCGATTGCCTGGGGCATCTCACCGCTGTCACGGTTGGGATGGGTAGAGTCGTATCAGGTCTAGGCCCTTCCCGCTTCCGGGGAAACCATTTGAGCCTGCGCCGGGGCCTTCCGCCGCAGCCGGTGCCACAGACGCGCCAGAACCCAGCCCAGGCGGGTCATGATCCAGTAGAGGGCCGGGATTGCGCCAATGATCAATACTGTGCTGCTCACCAGGCCCCCGATCGACGAGAGCGCCAGGTTCTCCCAGATGTCCCGCCCCTCTGAGGTCTCCCGCAATCTGATCAAGAGCGGCAAGAGGGCCGCAACCGTGGTTCCGCTGGTGAGCAGAATCGAGCGCAGCTGGATCCGCATCCCCTCACAGATGGCGGTCCGCAGAAGCTCCACACGCTCCTTGCCCGGCAGGCGCCACAGGTCAGTGCCCCCCAGGCGGTGCTTGACGGGAACCAGCTCGGAGGGGTACCCGCGTTCTGTCACTATTTCACGCACCTGCAGCCGGAAGCGGTTGATCAGCAGAATTGCATTGTTGACCACGATGCCAAAGAGCAGTACGAGACCGATCTTGGCTGAGGAATCAAAGGACGCGTCGGCGGCCCAGAAGAGCCCCACCACACCCACCAAGGACATGGGGATGGAGAGCAGCACCAGGAAGGGCAGGGTGAAGCTCTCGAACAGAGCCGCCAGGGTCATGAAGATGAAGAGCAGTGTCAGCCACAGAATGGTCTGCATCTCCTCTTCCTCTTTGTGGGTCATGCGTTCACCGGAGACATCCTCGGCGGTGTAGCCGTAGGGAAGCTGCAGGCCACTCAGGATGTTGGCGATGAAGCGCTGGCGCATGCGATCGGTGCCGATATACTCCCAGTTGACCTGCATGGTGTAGCGCTGGTTCTCTCGATTGATGCTACCGATCACCGGGCGCGTTTCCAGGGTGATCACGTCGCCCAGGCGCACCTGCTGCCCGTTGGCACCGGTGATCTCCTTGCTCATGACCTGGTCGTACTGGATCTTCTCCGCGTTGGCGAAGGAGAGCTGTAGGCGCTGGTCCTCCCCGGATACAATCATGTGCCAGGGGTTCTCTACATCCAGCAGCCTTCGCAGGAATCCTAGGACTTCCGCCACGCTCATGTGATGATCCGCCAGCCGCTCGCGGTGCACGAGCACCACGGTCTCGTCCGCACCCTCGCGCTCGAAGTTGTCCCCGCTGGAGAGGCGCACATTGCGCACGCGGCGGTTTCCGCCCAGGCGCGCTACGATACCTTCACAGATATTATTGAGGACCTTGCTGTTGTAGCCGGTGATCTTAATGAGGGAGTTGCTCAGGCCACCGCCCCTCCCGCCTTTCAAATACGGATCGCCGAAGCCTCCGATCCAGATGAACAAGCCGCCCAGTTCCTCAGCCAGGAGAATGAGCTTGTCACGCAACACCTCAGGCCAGGGTGAGCGCAACTGCTCGGGCTCAAACTCGATGCGCATGAAGGCGCGGTTCTCCCAGCTGTAGGTCTTCATGTGAACCCCTTCGGGCAGAGGCAACACCTCGGCCTCGAAGAGTTTCATGGTCTCGCTGGAAAGCACCACATCGGTTCCCACCGGCCGCTCCATGTACAGCCGGAGTTGCTCCGCGCCGCTCTGCTGCCAGAACCCACCCTGGTGGATCTCCTCCTTGAAGATGTGCCAGGTCCCCGCAAACAGGGCCAGCATCAAAGGCACCGGTATCCACCAGAAGCGCAGATTGAAAGCGGTGATCCGGCGGATAAAGCTGGTGAAGACACCCACCATGATCAGTAGCCCCAGCACGCCCAGGGCCCACGCCCAGCGATCCAGGAGCTCCCGCGGACCTTCCAGGATCGCGAAGACCGCCGCGCTCACCACCATCAGGACCAGCGTGACCACACCCCAGCGCTTCAGAAGCGCCATGCCGCGCATCTCCTCCACCGGCGCGTCACCTCTGGCGCGGGCGATCTGCTTCTCCTTGAGAGCGGTGCCGCGCAGGGCCACCGGGATCCAGCAGAAAGCGACAAAGATCGACGCCAGCATGGCGATGCCCACGCTGGCTGCCAGCGGCACGTAGAAGAGCGACAGGCGCCCGGAGAGGAAGGTGAAGGAGAGGAATGCCACCACTGTGGTCAAGGTTGTCGTGATGATGGGAAAGGCAACCTCATGCGTGCCCCCGATGAGCGCCCGCCGGGCCGCGTCCCAGACCCCGCGCACGCCCTTGTTATGCGGGCGGACTAGGCGTCTATGGATGGCATCCATTACCAGGATGCTATTGTCCAGCAGCATTCCAAAGCACACTGTCAGACCGCTGATCGTGATGAAGTTCACCGACACGCCAAAGAAGTAGAACAGCGAGAGGCAAATCACGATGGCCAGCAGGATCGAGGACACCACAATCGCCGTCAGACGCACTCGTCGCAGGGCGATGGCCAGTAGTACAAACAGGAGCGCTAGGATGATCAAGGACCGATAGATGAGTTCGGTCAGCTTATCTTCCAGATCCTCACCCGCATCATGATCGATCTCGAAGTTGACCGGAAAGGGCAAGTTGGCGGCGATCTCAGGCAGGGTTTCCCGCAGGTTGCGGCTTACGGTGACCGCGTTCTGACCGCTGCGCTTGGCCACCGTGACTTCCACGACATTCTCGCCACCAATCCGAACGAAGCGAATGGGATCCTCATAGCCCGGCTCCAGCTCGGCGACGCGTGCAAGCGTGATCGGCTGGCCGCCCACCGTGCGCAGAACCGTATGGCGCAGCGCGTTCAAGGTGACCGAATCCTGGATGCTGACTGTTAGTTGCCGCCCGGCGCGGCGCACCGCGCCCGCCGGAAGAATGTCATCCAGTTCCTCCAGGCGGGTATAAATGCCGTCGGCTGTCAGGTTGTAGCGCTCCATGAGTTCTGCGTTCAGCCGGATCCGCACCAACGGCCGGGCTCCGCCTTGCACCTCGGCATCCGCAACTCCGGGTACCGCCAGCAGGCGGGGGACAAGCCAGGACTCTGCCTTGTCGCTCAACTCGTTGGCCGACATGGATGAAACCAAGCTGAAGGTAAAGAAATCGTCGGTGCGAAAATCATCGGGAATGTAGGGAACGATGACAGGCTGGCCGGCCGTCGCCGGCAGGTTGCGCCGCACGCCTCCCAACTGCTCGGACAGCTCGAGGCGGGCAAACTCGATGTTTATATCACGCCGGAACTCTATGCGCACACGACTGCGCCCGGGGGAGGAGCGCGCATGAACCTCCTCGATGCCGTGCACGTTGCGCGCGGCTTCCTCGATGGGCACGGTGATGGCGCGCTGCACCGCACTGGGTGAGGCGCCGTTCCAGCGAGTGTAGATGGTGAGCGACGGCAGCTCGGTCTCCGGCATGGCCTCGATGTTGAGGCGCGGCAGTGCGTAGACCCCGCAGATGATGAGTGCGGAGAATATCATCCAGGTCGCAACGGGATGATCGACAAAAAAGCGGGTCATCGCGAGTCTCCACCTCGGCCGGCCCCAGCGGCCCGGAGGGTGCTCCGCGCGGCTTTGAGTGTTCCTTCATAGTCTCGGTCCAACCATCGATGAAGGATCTCGTAGACCACGGGGGTCAGGAATAGGGTCAGTGCCGTGGCAATGGTCAAGCCGCCCATGATGGTGATTGCCAGAGGCCGCTGTATCTGCTCGCCGGTCCCGATGCCGATCCCCATGGGGATCATGGCCAGAACCGTGGTCAGGGTCGTCATCAGAATCGGACGGAAGCGCAGGGCACTGGCTTCCAGGATGGCCGCGCGACCGCCATACCCGCTTAGGCGCAGGCGCCGAATCGTGGCCACCTTGACAATGGCATCGTTTACAGAAATGCCCAGCAAGGCGATGAGTCCTATGAGCGAGATGATGTTAACCGAATGACCAGCCAGAAATAGCGTAACCAGCGCCCCCAGGGCCCCCACCGGCAGCACCACTGATATCACTACTGGATCAAGGAAGGATTCGAACTGAGCCGCCAGAATCATGTAGACCAGGAGCACGGACAAAAGCAGCGCCCAACCCAGGTCCCGGAACGAGCTGTTGATCTCCTCCTGCTCCCCGCCGGTCACGAACCCGACTCCCGCGGGCAGCTCCAGGGTTCCTAGGATGGCACGCACATCCTCCCAGACTTGGCCAAGGCGTCGGCCGTGCACATCGCCCGATATAGTGATCTGGCGGCGTTGATTGCGGCGCACGATCTCACGCACCGGCCGGCCCTCGGACTGGATGATAAAGCTCCCCAGGGGAACAGTTCTGCCGCCGGGCAGCGAGATCGGCGAGCCCAACACCTTGGGTAGGTTCCGGCGCTGGTCGATCGGGAGGCGCACCGCGATGTCGATGCGTTGTTCGATTTCATTGAAGCTCGTAGCCACAACACCCTGGATCCGCGCGCGCAGCTCGCGCGCCAGCTGATCCGGCTCGAGCCCGTAGCGCAGGGCCTTCTCGCGATCCAGGGAAACCTCGATGGTAGGATTGCCGAGGACGCGATCCATTTCGACATCCGCCAGCCCATCCACCTGGCGCAAGCGCGGAACCAGTTCGTTCGCGGTCGCCAAGGCCTCGGCCGACTTCTCGGCCACGATACCCAGTGTGAAAGGCGCTTCACCACTGGCTAGAATCTCGCTCAGCCCGATGCCCTCGTCGCGGAAGACATAGGTGGAGCCAGCGAGGTCTTCCAGCCGCTCCCGCAGCCGCTGCTTGACGGCCTCCATCCGCTGGCGGCTTTGACGGCTAGGATGCAGCAGGACCCGGATGCGAGCCGTGTTGGCCGCGGTGTACTCCTTGAGCGAGGCCAACGTCCGTTCGGTCTGCCCCACCTGGGCATACACCGTATCCACCTCATCCATCTGGGCCAGGAAAGATGAGATTGTCGCCGCGGTCTTCTCGGTTTGCTCAAGTGGCGTGCCCGCAGGAAGCTCGAGAGCCACGGTGAAATCGCCCTGATTGCGGTCGGGTAGAAAGGTCTTGCGCATCTCTACCCCGGTCCAACCGGCGGCGACCATGACCACTACCAGAGCCACCAAGAAGCGGCCCTTGTGGCCCAGCACCCATTCCAGAGCCCGATGATAGCGGCCGGCCATGCCGCGGAAAAAAACATCCGATAGCTTGAAGATCCCACGCGGTCTATGCGCGCCAGCCCCAAGGATGCGCGCCGAGAGCATCGGTTGCAGCAGAAGCGCGGTGAAGATGGAGATCAGAAGCGAGATGGTTACCGTAAGCGCCTGATCCCGGAAAAACTCGCCCGCGATCCCCGGGACGTAGATCACCGGGAAGAAGACCGCCACCGTTGTCAGAGTCGCCGCTATCACCGGCGAGGCCACTTCCTGAGTGGCACGCACCGCAATCGCGCTGACGCTGTCATCTTCCCCGCCGGGATCGCTCCCCCTGCTGATGGCCGGGGGGCTGGTTTGACTCGCTGCGCTTCCCGTAGTCCTAGAGTGGCGATCGCGCAGGTGACGATTGATATTCTCTAGTACCACAATCGCATTGTCGACCAGCATGCCCGCAGCCAGCGACAGCCCGCCCAGCGACATCAGATTGAGGCTGACGCTGGCGAAGTTGAGGAAAGCGAAGGTCGCGAAGACGGATACCGGAATGGCCAAGCCCACCACAATCGGGCTGCGCCAGTCCTGAAGGAAGAAGAACAGCACCAGAAAGGCCAGCAGCGCTCCGTAGAGTAGGGAGCTGCGCAGGCCGCGGAAAGATTCCTCCACGAAGTCCGCGTCGCGATAGACGAAGCTGTACTCGAAGTCCGGATACTCGTCCGTGACGATACCCAGGATGTGATCGACGTCGCGGGTGGCGCTAATCGTGTTGGCGCCAACCTCTTTGTACAAGTGCAGCGAGACGACTTCACTATCACCGAGCAGCGTGGCGCCTTCCGGCTCCTTGGTGGTGTCCAGCACTTCAGCTACGTCGGCAATCGTTACGCCCTGTCCAGCGTCGGGGATCTCGGTCTGGCGAATGGCATCCAGGTCTTCGAACTCGCCCAGAATCCGCAGGGGAAGATGCAGCGGCCCGCGCCGAATGCGCCCGCCGGGGAAGCTGATATTGGCGATCCGCAGGGCCCGTTGGATATGCGCCATAGTGATGCCATAGAGGCGCAGCTTGCTGAAGTCGGGACGAACCAGGATCTCTCGTTCGGAGCCGCCAATCACCTCAGCTTGGCTGATTCCCTGGATCTGCTCCAGCGCCGGCTTGATCACATCGCGCGCGAAATCAGTCATCTGGGCCAGCGGATCATCGCCCCCCAGAACCAGAATCGCAATCGGGCGGGCGCTTGGATCCCAGCGCAGAATCAGCGGCCGGTTGGCGGTTTCGGGGAAATCGTCACGGTAGGCAACCCGGTCGATGGCTTCGCGCAGGTGCAGGTTGGCGAAGTCCATGTCGGTGCCCCACTCGTACTGTACCGTTATCGCTGAAACCCCCTCGCGCGTGCGTGACACCACGCGCCGCACGCCCGCGAGACCGGTTATGACCTCTTCCAGCGGTTGTGTCACCAAGCGTGTCAGATCATCGGCCGGCGTATCAGCGTAGTTGGTGATGACCGTCAAGTTGGGATAGTTGATGGCCGGTAGGAGGTCGACTGGCAGGCGCTGGAGCGCCAGAGCCCCCACCAGTACCAACCCCGCGAAGATCATGAGGATCGCAACGGGGCGGTTGACCGCTGCTCTGATGATCATGGCGTGCGTCCCGCGTCGTCAGTAAACAGATTCCAGCGATCCTGCGGGGGCAGCGTGCGCCGGATCTTGATCTTGGCCTCGTGCGCCAGCGTGAGATGATCGCTCACCACGACGCGCTCACCTGCGGCCAGGGACCCGCCACTGTGGACTTTGAGAATCTCCACCCAATCTTCGTTCTCCAGGCCGATGTCGACATAGAGCCACTGCGCGCGGTCCTCAACCACCTTGAACACGAGGGGCCGGCTGTCCCGGGTCAGGACGGCAGCCTTGGGTACCTGCAATCTATCGGGATAGATCCAGCCGGCGATCTCGGCTTGTACAAACATTCCTGGACGCAAGCGACCTTCAGGGTTATCGAAGCGAACGATCACCTCGCAGGTCCGGCTCGCTTCGTCGAGATGGGGGCTAATGACATCGACCTTCTCCCGCAGCGTGTCCCCTGTGGCCGGCACTGCTAGCAGGACAGGCCTTCCCCTTTCCAGATTGCCCAGATCGGCCTCGAGCACATTCACCGTCGCCTCCAGCCGATCGTTGTTGTAAATGGAGCAGATGCGCGAGCCAAGCGTGATGATCTCGCCCTGTACAACATTCATGCCCTGCACGACACCTGCAAATGGGGCGCGGATTTCTGTGTTCTCCAAGTTGAGCTTCGCCCGCTCCTCCGCCACCCGCGCTTCTGCCATACCTGTCCGCTTCTCAAACACCTGCTGGCGAAAGGCCCCATCCTCCAAAGCCGCCAGCTCGGCCTCGAGCATCCTGGCCTGGAACTCCTCACGGCTCAGCTCCCCGCGCCGGTACTGCGACTCGAGCTGCTTCTGCTGCCCGGCAAACTCGGAGAGCGCCTCGTGGTTGACCGTGAACTCATCGTCCTCGGCCGCAATCTGGGAGAGGGCCTGAAAATGGCGATAGCGGCTCTCCTCAAGAGAGAGCGCATACTCCCTTTGATCAATCTGTGCCAGGAGTTGACCGGCCGTAACCCGATCGCCATCACGGACGAACACATCTAGCAGTTCTCCGGCAACCTTGGTACGCACCTCGACTGAACGGGGCGTCCGGATCGCCCCGTCGGCGTGTATCGCCATGACCAGACCACCGCGGCGCACCTCGGCCACGTTGACCTTGATGGCCTTCTCTTTCTTCTTGAGCTTCGCGCCACCGCTCGAGTCCGCCGCGGCGGAATCGGCCCCCGCCCCAGTGCTGTCGGACGCGCCGCCATCACCAGTGCCGCCCCCACATCCGGAGACAAGGATCGCGAAGGCTATGGTGAGCAGACCCCGGAGGAGCTTGCCAGCGGGCGGCCGAATTCTGGATAGGACCACGCAGTAACCTACAGGCTGACCCGCGGTTTGGCTCGGATTCAACATCGGTAACCTCTTCCCTGATCGTCAATCAAGCCCTGGGCGATGGCGCGAATGCCATCGGCTACTCATATATATAATGGTGTACGTCATCTCCGTATCCCGCGTTGCGTCAGTCACATTCGCAGCCCAGCGCTACTCCAGGAGCCACAACTGAACGCACTTGGGCCAACTGTGCTGCCACGTGACGTAGCCCCCCCCCCAGCCCCGACCCGCGCAATAGTGTTCTTGCGGCGCGCAACGGGAGGGGATGATAGCAAATGGCAAGAACCACGGCCAATAGCGATGCCGGCACCCCGTGGATCATAGCACCGGCATCTCCCCTGACTCCCTCTCCGCTCCTGGGCGTGTGCCTCTTCTGAGGGCCTCTGGGAGGCTTGCTAGGGCTTCCGTCTCCATGTATTATTTGCAATTCTAGCATGTGCTTCGTTAGTGAGAGCACATCCGTGGGAAGTGCCTGGAAGATGCGGACGTACCTCTCAGCTGGGTTCAGAAAGGCGGGACGGTGAAAGATCAGGCCAGGATCCTCCTGATTGACAGGGACGATGAGTTTCTCAGCACGCTGAAGACCGCCCTGGAGGGCCGTGGGTACATTGTGGCTACGGCGGCAAGTGGCCAGGACGGACTGGAGGTGGTGCGCGCAAATATGCCCGATCTGATCATCATGGAAGTGATGCTGGAGAATCACGACACGGGCTTCAGCGTCACGCACCAGCTTAAGATCGACCCACTCTTTGGAAAGATCCCGGTTCTTCTGGTCTCAGCGGTGGCCCAGGCGACGGGCTATCACTTCACACAGGAAGAAGACGGCTTCTGGATGAAATCCGATGACTATCTGGAGAGGCCCATCGATACAGACACCCTCCTGCAGCGCGTAGAGGCCTTGTTGAAGAGGGACATGGACTAGAAAAAAGGGGGGCGCAGGCACTCCTGCATAGAGAACGGTCAACCTTACCACCAATTCATCCCCCAAGAGAGGCACTTGTCTTCGTGGGGGAGCAAGTACCCGGGAAGCAAGACAGATGCCTCAACTGAATGAAATCCTTCGCAAGGAAGCCCTACTGCAGGGCTCCGTCACTCTCTTCGAACTCTACTCTCCCGAGATTGCCGAGAAAGTGAAGGCTGGTCAGTTCGTGGTCGTGCGGACAGATGAGTATGGCGAACGCATTCCCCTCACGGTGGCAGGACATGATCCTCATACGGGATCGATCACGATTATCTTCCAAGAGGTTGGTCTATCCACGAAGAAGTTGGGCCGGTTCAATCGGGGCGAGGTGATCGCCGACGTCGTGGGACCCTTGGGGCTGCCCAGTAACATCAGGAGGCTTGGAACGGTTGTCTGCGTGGGGGGTGGCGTTGGTGTGGCCGTGGTCTATCCCGTGGCCAAGGCCTTCAAGGAAGCAGGCAATGAGGTTGTCTCGATCATAGGCGCCCGCAGCAAGGATTTGCTCATCCTTGAAGACGAGATGCGGGCCGTGAGCGACGAACTGCTTGTGACCACTGACGATGGGAGCTATGGCCACCACGGTTTCGTGACCGACGTGCTGAAGCGGCTGATAGACGAAGGGCGAAAGATCGACGAGGTAACGGCCATTGGCCCTGCGGTCATGATGCGCGCAGTCACGGATGTGACCCGCGAGCCCGGTATCCACACGATCGTCAGCCTCAATACTCTCATGGTTGACGGCACCGGGATGTGCGGATGTTGCCGCATCACAGTTGGAGGTAAAACGAAGTTCGTCTGTGTGGACGGACCCGAGTTTGACGGACACAAAGTCGACTTCGAGGAGTTGCTCAATCGATCCGCGATCTATCACAGAGAAGAGCGCCGGGCCGAATGGGATCACAAATGTCGCGTGGAGGCCGCCGCGAATGCCTTGAAACGACAGAAGAGCCGGACACCCATGCCGAAGCAGCACCCCATGCGGCGCGCTCGTAACTTTGATGAAGTGGCTCTAGGATACACTGAGACGCAGGCGATCATCGAAGCCAACCGTTGCCTGAATTGCAAGACTTCCCCCTGCATCGCGGGCTGTCCGGTTGAAATTGACATCCCAGCATTTATCGCGCTCATCCGCGAGGGCGACTTCATGGGTGCGATCCACAAGATCAAGGAAAAGAACAGCTTGCCTGCCATTTGCGGACGTGTCTGTCCCCAGGAGGATCAGTGCGAGATCAACTGCGTCTTGAGCAAGAAAGGTCAGCCCATCGCCATCGGCCGCCTGGAACGCTTCGTCGCCGATTACGAAGCGGCTCAGGGTGAAATCAAGCCGCCTCCTCTTGCGGCTCCTTCGGGAAAACGCGTTGCCGTGATCGGCGCTGGTCCCGCGGGACTCACCGTAGCAGGAGAACTGGTCAAGCTGGGACATCAGGTCACAGTGTTTGAGGCCTTACACAAGGCGGGGGGGGTGCTTGTCTACGGCATCCCAGAGTTCCGCCTGCCGAAAGCCGTTGTGCAACAGGAGTGCAACTACATCGGGAAGATGGGCGCAGACATCCGTCTAAGCTTTGTGGTCGGCAAATCGAAGACACTTGATGAGTTGATGAAGGATGGCTACGATGCCGTTTTCGTTGGAACAGGTGCCGGCCTACCCTACTTCATGAACATCCCTGGCGAGAATCTGAACGGCGTATACTCAGCCAATGAATTCCTCACGCGTGTCAATCTGATGAAGGCCTACCGTTTCCCCGAGTACGACACGCCGATCCACCTGGGAAGACGGATTGCTGTTGTCGGTGGCGGGAATGTGGCGATGGATTCTGCGCGCATCTCGCTGCGCCTGGGCGCCGAGAAGGTCTACTTGGTCTATCGCCGCGCCCGCGAGCAGATGCCCGCCCGCGAGGAGGAGATTGTGAATGCCTTCGAGGAAGGCGTCATCCCCATGCTCTTGACCAATCCTGTTAAGATCCTGGGCAATCAGAAGGGTTGGGTAGACGGCATGGAGTGCATCAAGATGGAGCTTGGCACGCCGGATGCATCTGGCCGCCGGAGGCCCATCCCGATCGAGGATTCCGGGCATGTGATCGACGTTGATATGGTCATTATAGCGATCGGCCAGGGCCCGAACCCGCTCCTAACCCAGACCACGCCGGACCTGGAAACCAACCGCTGGGGCAATATCTCCGCGGATGAGGAGACTGGCCAGACATCCAAGCGGGGCGTTTTTGCTGGCGGGGACATCGTCACCGGCGCAGCCACGGTGATCCTGGCCATGGGCGCTGGCAAGAAAGCAGCCGCAGCAATTGACAAGCACTTGGGGGCCTGAAGCCCGGAGTCCTAGGGGCTCCGGCATTACCATTGGGAGATGTGCACATGCAGACGCTCGACCTCGCATCTTCCAGTTCCGGAGTCCATCTGATCCGCAAGGAGACGGTTCTGCCAGCCGGATCCCATGAGGTCTCGGCAGAGATCGTCATCCTCCCGGGTGCAAAACTCGTGATTGAGCCGGAGACGGCACTCCACTTCGCGGCGGGCATCGGTCTCACAGTCATGGGCACACTACAGGCCGTCGGATCCGTAGACAAGAAGATCACCTTCGAGGGACAAAGCTGGCCGGGGGTCACGTTCATAGGCTCGGAGATAAAAGATTCCCACATCGCGCACGCCAGCATTACACGTGCAAGGGGACGGGCCTGGGCGGGCGAGTTTAGCCAGCACGGCATTCCCGTCTATGGCATGGCATCTACGGATACGAATGTTGTTGGCGCCGCCATCCAGATACACGGCAGCAGCACCTGTCTGATCCTACTCACAGACATGCTCTTCAAAGGCAATGGCTTCAATGCAGATGGCGGTGCGGTTTTCGTCAAGCAATCCACCGTAGAATTCAATCGCTGTTCGTTTGAGTCCAACTTCGCCGGCAACGGCGGGGCCCTGCATTTGGTCAACTCCTCTGCTGTACTCGAATCATGCACGTTCGCCGAAAATGGCAGTGAGGGAGCGACTGGAACCGGTGGTGCCATCTTCGCAAGTGATTCCTCGGGCCATATTGGGTTGTGCAAGTTCAATAGAAACGCCAGTTACGACGGTGCGGCTATCGTCTGCCACAACTCGACCCCCTCGATCCGATCCTGCACCTTCAACGAAAACAGTGCCATCAATAATGGCGGTGCGATCAAGTGTACTGGTACGTCCATGCCGCAGATACTGCGCTGTTCGTTTGCGGGGAATAAGGCCGGCGCTTGTGGCGGTGCAATCCACGTCACAATCGACGGCCGGCGGCCGTTACAAATGAGCCGCAGCACATTCGAGGACAACACCTCCGGACAAGAGGGCGGGGCTCTCTTCTGTGATGCCGATTCACATGCACAGCTCTCGGGTTGTCGTTTCCTGCGCAATTGTGTCCAGAAGAAAGCCCACTCCGGCGGTGGTGGGGCCATCTATTGTGAAAAGGGTTCGCATCTCAACATTGACTCCAGCGGCTTCGAGGACAATCAGGCAGTGCGCGGTGGAGCCATCGCCTTCAGCAACGCCGAATCCGTGACTTCCGCGGGCACTACATTGGTCACGCTCAAGGACGCATTCTTCAAGCGCAACCTAGCGTCAGCAATGGGAGGAGCGCTATGCGTCAGCCAGGACAGCAGTCTTGACATAAGCGCCAATTGCGCATTCCTCGACAACGAGGCGCTACAGGCAGGAGGTGCCATCTCCAGTGGCAAAGGATCCAAGGTGCTTGTCTGTGCTACGGAGTTCCACCGCAACAAGGCTCCATCCGGCGGCGCTGTGGATTTACGCGGACAACGGAGTCGGTTGGATGCATGCATTTTCAAAGACAATGAAGCAGGAAGGACCGGCGGTGCCATCGCCTGCCATTCAACAATGCACGTCCACGCGTGTCAATTCGAGCGCAACGTAGCGCTAGAGATCGGAGGAGGAGCAATCTGGTGCATAGACACAACGACGATAATTGACACTTGTTCATTCACCAAGAACAGATCGGACGGATCCCTGGTCGGCGGAGCAATCCGATGCCAGGATACGGATGGAAAGTATCAGACAAGCAACACCTTCTCCAAGAATGTTCCCAACAACGTCTCCTATCAAAAAACATCCTATCCAACCCCAGTTGGACTCAAGTATAAGCGTATATTCGAGGACTGTTGGATTGTGACGGCCTACTACGGGAGCCCGCATCATCCGCGTGTTACAGCCATCCGGGGCCTGCGCGACAGGTTGCTTGTATCTCGCTTCGCAGGGCCTCCAATGACCCTGATCGATTCTCTCTATCGCTCGGTTGGCAAGACCACTATGGGGCAATGGTGGATCTCTAAGCTGGAGGAGCCAGGCAGCCAACTGCCGCGAGCCGTGACTAGACCGCTCTGTGATGTATTGTATCGCGTCTCTGGGACCTCGCGCCAAGCACCGTCACGCGGGCATGTAAGGGCCCGCGATGCGCGAGGATTTACGTGTGATCGAGATGCCGCCTCTTTCCCAAAACCTCCCTCAGCATCTGGCCGGTGTGAGACGACTTGATCGTTGCTAGTGTTTCCGGTGTTCCACGCGCAACCACAGTGCCACCGCCGTCTCCGCCTTCCGGTCCGAGGTCGATCACCCAATCGGCCCTCTTGACAACATCCGGATGATGCTCGATGACGATGACCGTATGCCCGCCATCGACGAGTCGATCGAAGACGGACAACAGCCGGACTGTGTCGTCGAAATGCAGACCTGTGGTCGGCTCATCAAATAGATATAGATTACCGAGCGCAGCTTTTTCCGCACATCCGCCCCGATCGGTAATCCCACGCCCGACAGGGCGGGAAACCCCACCCCTTCTACAGCCGGCATTCTGGCTCCGGCTCAGCGGAGCGTCCTTTCCGCCAATCAGTTCTGTGACCAGCTTGAGGCGTTGGGACTCTCCCCCCGAGAGGGTCGTGGCTGGCTGGCCAAGCCGGAGATATCCCAGCCCAACTTCCTCCAGGATCAGCAGCGGCTGCACGACTCCATCCGTGTCACCGAAGACCCCCAATGCCTCGCTGACCGTCATTTCCAGTACATCCGCGATCGACGCTCCGTGGTAGGTGCACTCGAGCGTCTCTTCGTTGTAGCGCTTCCCATGACACTCCTCACAGCGAATCCAGATATCCGCGAGGAAATCCATGCTCACCTTGATGCGCCCCATCCCTTGGCATCTCTCGCAGCGCCCACCTCGTGTGTTGAAAGAGAACCGGGCCTTGCGATATCCGCGTGCCTGCGCGCAATCCGTCTCCGCAAAGAGACCGCGAATATGATCAAAGATGCCTGAGTACGTGGCCGGATTACTGGCGGGCGTGGATCCGATCGGAGTCTGATCCAGACTTAGCACCCTCCGAAAGCGCTCCATTCCCTCAAGACCCGCACAGCCAACCGGTGCCCCTCTATCACAGGAAGCCATTAGTACATCAAATATAAGGGAGGATTTGCCGCTGCCTGACACACCAGTGATCGCGATTATCCCGCCAGATGGGATCTCAATGTCGAAGCCGTGTAAGTTGTTTGCGGATGCCCGGGTGATTGTAATGCCTTCTCCAAGGCAGCGGCGCCTTTCTGAAACCGGTATGGCACTCTCCTCTCTTAGATAGTACCCGGTCCGCGAGGCAGGATTGTCCATGATAGCATCAACGCTTCCCTCGGCGACAATCCGCCCACCGTGTCTGCCGCCGCCTGGCCCGAGATCGATCACATAGTCGGCCGCTCGAATCACGCTGGCGTCATGCTCCACGACGACTACTGTGTTCTCTGCAGCGCACAGGCCCTTCAGGGTCTTGATCAGTCTCTGTGTATCACAAGCGTGTAGCCCAATGGTGGGCTCATCTAAAACATACGTGACCCCGCAGAGTCCGGACCCGAGCTGCGTTGCCAGGCGGACACGCTGGGCTTCACCCCCAGATAGCGTGGCGGCACTGCGATCGAGGCTCAGATACCCCAGACCGACATCCACCAAGGACTGGAGCCGTTTGGCAACCTCCTGGCGGATCTCCGCTGTGACACTCAACTGGCGGTGATCCACTCCGTGATCAGCCGGCTCGGCTTCCAGGGCGGAAAGCATCCGGAGAGTAGCCGCAATGGACATGCTGCTTAGCGCCGCGATGTTGAGACCGGCAAAGCGCACGCAGCGCGCAGCGCGGTTGAGCCGCTCTCCGTGGCACTCGGGACAGACCTCATCCTTCATCACACCCCTCATGGCCTCGCCTCTGTGATCGGCATGCTTGCGCTCATATTCCTCGTTGACATAGTGCGAGAATCCACGCCATGTTGTCTCCCAGGTGTATTGGCCCTCCCGCTTCTCGCGCTTGAAATGCCATGTCACCTGGTAGGCCTTCTCGCCAGTTCCGTACATGGCGATCTTGCGCGCCCGTGCATCGAGCTGCTTCCAGGGAACATGTAAGTCAATCCCGCAGTCCGCCTCGACTGCGGTCAATATCGCAAGATGCTGCCCCTTGGGATCTCCGTAGTATCTCCCTGTCTTATGCCCGGAGATGGCCCCCTCGAAAAGGGACCGGTTCGGATCCGTAATCAATCTGTCTGGGTCACAGACCGTGATCACTCCAAGCCCCTTGCAGGACGGACACGCACCCTGGTGATGATTGAAGGAGAACATCCTGGCCATCAAGCTCTCACAGTCCGGGCAGTGGGCCCTTCCGGCTCTGGCATAGAGGAGTCGGTAGTACTCGTAGATCTCGGTTATGGTCCCCACCGTGGAGCGTGGATTCCGCGACGCCACCCTCTGACTGATCGCAATCGTGGGGGTCAGCCCCGAGGCCTCCTCGATCTGTGCTTCTGCAGATCTGCCCAGAAAACGGCGTGCAAAGGTTGGGAGGGACTCCCTGAAGCGCCTCTGCCCCTCAGCAAAAATGGTATCAAATGCGAGGGAAGATTTGCCGCTGCCCGAGACCCCGGTGATCACGGTTATACGGTTCGCTGGAATGCTGACATCGATCCCCTTCAGATTGTGTGTCGAGATACCCCCCAAGCGGATTGGAGGAGGAGTGTAATCAGCATGAGGAGTGTGAGCAGTGTAGTGGGTAGTGCCTGGGGATTCGATGGTGCGCGCGGAGTAAGGTTCCGTATGCCGCTTGCTGGGAGCCTTCGGCGTGGACCGCAATTGGCAGGGCGCGGATTCGATTCCCTGCCACCCTCTCGCCCTGAGAGCTGCCCCGGTGTGGGAAGCCTCAACCGCAGATATCGCTTCCGGTGTTCCCGCTGCTACCAGCTTCCCGCCACAATCGCCACCCTCCGGTCCCAGGTCAATGACCCAGTCGGCCACTTTCACAAATTCCAGGTTGTGCTCAACTGCGATGACCGTGTTCCCGCTGTCCACCAGACGGTTGAGTGCATCAAGCAGGATTTCAATATCCGCCAGATGTAGCCCCGTTGTCGGCTCATCTAGAATGTAGAGCGTTTTCCCCGTGGATGGCCGGCCCAGTTCAGAAGCCAATTTGATCCGTTGGGCCTCTCCACCAGACAGCGTGGTGGATGGCTGTCCAAGGGACAGATAGCCCAACCCGACATCGCGCATGGCACACAGAATACGAGCCATCTTGGGTTGATCAGCGAAGAAGCGGTATGCCTCCTCGACAGGCAGCTCCAACACATCGAGAATACTCTTGCCTTTGTGATGGATCGTGAGTGTATCTTCGTTGAAGCGTCGTCCGCCGCACTCCTCGCAGACGACGTCAACATCACCCATGAAATGCATCCCGATCACCTGAACGCCGGCGCCCTGACATGCCTCACACCGTCCGCCCTTCACATTGATTGAGAACCGGCCCTTCTTCCAGCCGCGCTGCTTCGACTCCGGTAGCGAGGCAAATAGCGCACGCACATGGTCGAACAGGTTCGTGTAGGTTGCAGGATTGCTCCGCGGTGTCCGTCCGATCGGGAACTGATCGATGTCGATGATCTTGTCGATGAACTCCGCCCCCCGGATCCCGACATGGCGACCCGGCTGCACACTCGCTCCATGTAGGCTACGGCGCAGGGATCGCGCCAGGATGCCCTCAATTAAGGTCGATTTGCCTGAGCCGGACACGCCGGTAACGACGTTGAACGCGCCCAACCGAAACGACACATCGATTCCCTTCAGATTGTGTTCACTCGCACCAAGGACTTCCAGGAACCGGCCATTTCCCGGCCGCCGCTTCGCGGGAATTGGGATCTGGCTCTCACCTGACACGTAGGCTCTCGTACGGCTCATCCTCAGGGAATCCGTACTGAGGAGATCCCCCGCCTTCCCGCTGAAGAGGATCCGGCCTCCCTTATCCCCAGCCCCGGGGCCCATATCGACTAGCCAGTCGGCACTTCGAATCGTGTTCTCATCGTGTTCCACAACTAAGACGGTATTGCCGTTGTCACGAAGCAAGGCCAGTATCTCCAATAGGCGTCGGTTGTCTCGTGGATGCAAGCCGATAGAGGGTTCGTCCAGAACATAGAGAATCCCACGCAGGCGTGTCCCCGCCTGCGTGGCCAGCCTAACTCGTTGAGCTTCGCCACCAGATAGTGTCGTGGACCGCCGATTGAGCGTCAGATGGCCCAGGCCGAGCTGCTGCAATAGAATGGTGCGCTTCTGCATCTCACGGACAATCGGCCCCCCTATGGGAGCATCGGAGGGCGCAAAGTGCAGCCTGTCCAAGAAGGATGCCAACGCATCCAGCGACATCGCGTCTATGTCGGAGATCGTATGACCCTCAAATGTTACGGACAATGCCTCCTTACGCAGACGGGTTCCTTGGCAGGCCCCACATGGCACCGATCTGGCAAAGCGCAGGATGTTCTTGTTCCGGTGACGCTTCAGGATCTCTTCCATGATCGGGACAATTCCCTTGTAATAACCCTCCTCCCGCGGCTTGGGCGTGATCCCGCTCCATTTCATGCGGGATTCAAGCGGGTGCTTCCCAAAGGGAATCATGATTCTATCGGAGCCATGGAGCACGACCTGCTGTTGCTCTTTCGTCAGTTCGCTCCAAGGTATGTCCACACTGAACCCGTGTGCCTGGCAGACCTGATTGAGTATGTCCAGTGTTACCTGGGAGTAGACGATGTATCCGCTATCCGTGGTCAACGCGAGCGCTCCCTGGCGAAGAGTTCGGCCTGGATCAGCGATGAGGAGTTCCGGGGCGATGCGATCCTGTACACCAAGCCCCCTGCATGACGGGCAGGCGCCATATTGGGAATTGAACGAGAATAACCGGGGTCCGATTTCGGGAAATCCTGCGCCGCACTGCGGGCATGTGTTTGCTGATGAGAATCGCTCGATGCGCTCATTGCACAGAACCTTAAGGACGCGTCCACCTATGCGCAGACTCTGTTCTATGCCTCTCAGAAGAGTATCATGGTTCCCAACGGACATGGTGATGTGTCCGACCACGACTTCGATTTCGTGCACCTTCTGCGATTCCGGAATAGGCGTAGGATCAGTAGGCAGGAGTTCGCCGTCGATGCGAACCTCCGAGAATCCATCGCGACGGAGTCTCTCGAGTTCCCTGCGGTACTGTCCCCTGTGACCCTCTACGATGGGTGCCAAAAGGAGGATCTCCTCGCCCGCAAAGCGCTTGAGCAGCGCCTCGCTGATGCGCTCTGGACTCAGCGCGGCAAGGAGCGCACCGCATTCCGGGCAATGCGCCACACCCAGCTTGCCAAAGAGAAGTCGAAGGAAATCGTAGAGCTCAGTCAGCGTACCAAGCGTTGATCGTGGATTGCGAACCACGGTCTTCTGGTCGATGGAAAGCGTGGGTGACAGCCCGCTGATGTGGTCAACCGCAGGGCGTCCCAGCTTGCCGAGGAACTGCCGGGCATGAGAGGAAAAGGATTCTAGATAGCGCCGCTGTCCCTCCCTGCAGATCGTGTCGAACGCCAGGGAGGACTTCCCTGAACCGGAAACCCCTGTAATCACTATCAGGGCATGATGAGGGAGAGCAACATCAACCGCCTGAAGATTGTGTTCCCGTGCCCCCCGAATGA
>JAGMDA010000190.1 GCA_023128935.1 Candidatus Eiseniibacteriota bacterium
GGCGCCCGGCGCCTAGGGCCAGCGTGAGCACGAGGTGACAGTGGAATCACCTACGAAGTACGTCTTCGTGGACTGTGAGTATACCGGTCTCCATGCCGCGACCACGCTGGTTTCTGCCGGTTTTGTGACACTTCCGGGCGAAGAACTTTACCTGGTGCTGAATGACTATGACGCGAAGCAAGTGACGCCCTGGGTCCGAGAGAACGTGCTTGTTCACCTCGACGAGAGGGCCGCCGTGAGTCGCAGGGAAGCGTGCGCGCGCCTGGCGGCATTCTTGGAGAGCTACTCGCAAGGCCTACCCGTGTCACTTGTTTCTGCAGGCAAGAGCCTGGATCTGATCCTGGTGTGCCAGCTGTGGGATACGATGCCGCGAGCGACCGAGTTCTTCCACTTCCACGAGGGATTACCCGCGTATCTTAATCACCGCGGTCACGTCGATCTGGACACGCTCTTTCTCGCGGCAGGCATCGACCCCAATGTGGACCGGTATGATTTCCTCCGTATCCCACGAGACGGACGGCGACACAATGCTCTGCATGATGCGGAAATCGTTCGGTCCTGTTTTCTGAGCCTGTTGGATCGGGAACCGCTCAGGCGTTTCAAGGCCTATGCATCCTCTCTTCGGCAGGCGTAACGCGGGGCGCTACAACATTTTACCTGCCGACGGTGGGGCTAAGCCGCGCTCAGTTGGTGAAGAATTGCCGGATCCGGATTCCTGGAGGGGGCCCCTTCCTCGCTAATTGTGTTCTCCCGGCAGCGGCATTCGTCAGATGGATCTTTCGGCGATGAATCTGAAATACGCCTCCACCACATCGCGTCCCAGGTCGCCCGCATAGACGTTCCCGCGAAACAGGTTCTGGACGTCTTCCTCAGAGTATGGTCGATAGCTCCGGTCCTTTTTGACCCTGTCCATGGCGCGTTGCAGCTCGTCGATACTGTCCACTCGCCAGCAGGCCTTCATCTTGTCATAGTAGGATTCGTTGCTGTCCACGTAATACGGATAGATCAGCAGTTTCTGATCAAAGAGGATCTGGAGCCCGATACTGGATCCATAGACGATCCCCACGTCCGCCCAGTCACTCAGCACCACCGAGGACAGTTCCGGCCGAACATCAATCCGGTATTTCTCAACCAATTCGTTCGCAAAGGCCGCGCCCCGTCCCCGCGTGTGGGGTTTGAGCACCAGGTGAATCTCGCCATCCCGCGCCAAGACCTCGATGGTTTCTAACAGGAGTTCCTCCTTCACGTTGTATTGCAGCTTGCTCAAGAAGAACACCACACGGAGCCGATCGCCGGACTCGGGAAGATCATGTCCCCACTCGACGACATGATCACGGTAAGAAGCCATCCACTCGCGGCAGAAGCGTATGCTTCCCATGTCGATGATCTTCTCGGACGGGATCCGCTTGTGCTCGAGGTGGCTGCGGCACAACTCGCCCTGCGAGAGGATGTAGTCATAGCTGTAGGAAGGAGCCGCCGCTGTCTCGGATTGGCCGCGACTGCAGTCGTGGTTGGTGTACAGATTCATGCCGTGCGGCAGCGAGAAGGTGGGAATTCCCCGCGTCTGGGCCAGTTCCGTGATCATCCGATTCAGCCCGAAGGCATCGGAAACCCAGTCGAAGATCAGCGCGCTGGGCTTGACCCGATCGAAAAATGGCGCGACCCATCCCCGCGAAGCTCCGAGTTTCGCCAAGAGCTTCAGGGCAAAGATCTGTCGGATCCGCCATCGGATCTTGCCGGCAGTTGAGTATGGCTGACCCGCCAGCGCCTTCGTATTGCTGAACTTGAAGAGTAGCCTCCAGAACCGGGTGCTGAGGCCGATGTTCGTCAGCTCATCATGCAGATACCCTGCCGACAGACCGTGTTCGCTTTCCAGGAAGCGGATATTGTGGTTGTCGGCGAAATCGAAGACCGGGTTCATGCAAAAGAGATGCACTCGGTGGCCCGGTGATTCGCAGAATCGATGGACGATGGGGGTCAAGTGATCTAGATCATTGAAGGCGCGGAAGAAAACTGCCAGCTGCTTCATGTTGAGCGGTCCTCGGTCAAGCCCCTCACCTCAACGCCGCGCAATGAGGAATGCGCTCTCGCCGACTTGACTAACTGTGACGGCGGGAATCGACGGATCCAGCCGACGAAACAACTCCACTCTTTGCCCGACCTCTCCGCTACTCAGTCCGGGGAACTTGCGGGCCTTGAGTCGATAGAGATCCCCGCCCCCCTTCAGCGCGTTCCAGTAGCGCACGTACAAGGGCCTGAGTTTGGTTTTCAGCCCATCCAGCACTTCGCGCGCCCCCCTCCTCCGGTCTTGCCTGTTCGATTTGCCTTCAGGAAGTTTTGTGCGAACCAACTCATCCACGGCCGCGGCAATCACCTCGGCCGCATCGAAATCGACATTTGCGATGATCCCCCGAACCAGCTCCACTCCTGGGGTGTTCTTGATTGCGCCAAGGCGCTCCGCGTCCCGCGGGCGGCTCTTCATCACCAGATCCACCAGATCCTCTTCGCGGGTAACCCGCTCGCTGATCATCATCGGCACGCGATTGACCAGGTTCTCGGCAACCGCCCTTTCGTCCAGATCCGGTACATAGGAATACACGTCTTGTCCGAAGATGAACGCTTCAATCGCTGTTGTGCAATCGTGATGGATCACCAGCCGGGCATCGGCAATCCACTCCTGGGCCGTTCCTTCACTGATTACCTCCACGTTGTCCAGTCCCTGGAACTCGCGAAGGTAAAACTCGATGTTCTCGATCGGGTGGGGGCGCAGAACGATTCTCTGTTCCGGCACAGCCTCTGCAATCCGTCGCGTCGCCGAAACGAAGCGATCCAGGACTATCGCCTGGTACTTGTACCGGGCTTCGAAGTACTCCGGGTCAAAGGCATCCCCCAACAGCAGCTTTGCGTACTTGAAGGCGTCGTCATAGGCCAGTTGCTTGTTCGCGGATCCGAAGGCGGTGTTGATCAAGACATAGTCCCGGTCAGAGCGCCCGGCAGCCTGTCGGATCTGGCGGTGGAACTCAGCAAACGCCGACTTCGCCAGATCAAATCGGGGATGGCCCGTCACCCGAATCGCATCCGGCGGAGTGCTTGCGCTGTTCGCCAGGATGAACTCCCTCTGGGTTCTCCCCCAGCAGCACACCAGATCGGTGTGGTCCAGCGCGGCGGCAGAGTACTTGATCGGCCAGACCTTCGGGTTCACCCCCGCCTCTTCATCCAGAGAAACAATCAGACCTGCGCGCGCGTGGATCCGCTCGTAGAACCTTCGGGAAGTTACGGTCAGGCCTTTGTCGAAATAGACGAACGGCTGCCCCAGTGCGAACATCGCCTGATGCACCGTCGGCTTCATGCCCACCAGGCAGGAGAAGTCCGCATTCTTGCACAACAGCTTCAGGCCCAGGTAGAGGCGGGGGTTGAGATCCCGGACTTTGACCTCCATGGGCAGGCAGCACGTTGCGCTGTGCATATTCCGCATCCCTCCATCTGCCGCGCGGAATAACTCCTTCTCACTCCGCTAGGATCCCGCGAACTCTTCCAGAAACATCTTGCTGCTGAGGACATTGAAAAGAAACTTGCTCTCGCTGTTAGGCAACTCTTGCTTGGCCAGCAATGCCTCGATCCGATCCCTCCGGACCAGATCGAAGATCGGACTCCGATCTAGTAGCTGCTCTCTTACCGCGGGATCCGCGACGTCCAGGAAGGCGTGAATCGGCGCATTGAACCCCACCTTCCGGCGGTTGTCCAGGATCGTGTCGGGGACGACTCCGCGCACTGCCGCCCGCAAGACCGCCTTGGCGGCACCCTCCCTCACCAAGTGGCGCGTTGGGATCCGCAGGGACCACTCGAAGAGCTTCCGGTCCAGAAACGGCGACCGGTTCTCGATCGAGTAGTGCATCGCGTTCAGATCCTCTTCGTGGAGGATCACCGGAACAACCTCGTGGAACAGCTCATTCAGCATGCGGCGGCGGAGAAGCCCGACCGGGTAGTCGGCCTCGGCGAAAATCTCGCTCCACGAGGGTTGCATGAATTCCCCGAATGTCTCGGCCCGCAAGAAGATGTGGTCGCGCAACCCCGGCTCCTCAATGAAAGCCCGCGGGTTCTGCAGGAACGGGTTGCGCACGATCGGCTTGACGTGCCGCTCCCAGTTCCCGATGGACCGGGCCAGGAGCCCCTCGTCCGCCGCGATCTCCGCCATATACAGCAACTGGTGATCGAAGTAGCCACTAAAGAGTTCATCGGCCCCCACCCCCCCGAAGGCCACGCGATAGCCATGTTCGGCCACCGCTTCCATCAGCAGCCAATGGGCGTAGGCGGTGATGGTGTATACCGGGGCATCGTGCTGCCGAACCAGCCGTCGCAAGCCAGGCAAGAATCCGGCCGTTTGCATCCGGATGGGCGTGTGCCGCAACTCCAGCGCGCTAACGCTCTCGGTCACCATCTCCTGTTCTTCGTACCGCGCGTCCTCGTTGACGATGGTGAAGGCGTGCAGGTCGTACGCGAGTGTTTTCTTGGCGATTCCCGCCAGGGCATTCGAATCGACGCCCCCGCTGAGGCAAACCGCCAGAGGAACGTCCGCCCGCAACCGCAGCCGCACCGACTCGCTCAGCGCCTCCCGGGTGCCGGCTACCGCCTCCTCCAGGCTCACCCGCTCGGAGGCTGCAGGCGAGAAATCCCAGTAGCGGGTCTCGGATTCCGCGCCCGACTGATCGATCATCAGGACGCTGCCCGCCGCAAGCTCCTGTACACCCTGGAAGAACCCCTCCCGCTTCTTGTATAGCGATTTATAGCCGTTGACCATGAAGCGATAGAGGTGCTGATAGTTGATGGCTGGCCAGCCTCCGAGCAGAGCGGCAATGAACTTGATCTCGGAGCCGAAGTAGAGGCCGGTCTCGTCCCTGAATAGGTAGAGCGGTTTCTCGCCAAACCGGTCGCGGCCGAGAACGAGCAATCCATCCTGTTCGTTGTACCACCCGAAGGCCCACATACCCTCGCACTCGTCCAGGCCCTGCCACCCACGCTCGATCAGCATCTGTAGCAGAACCTCGGTATCGCTTGTGGTGCGGAATGCCACCCCTTGTCGAGACAAGGATTTCTTCAACTCGACGTAGTTGTACAGTTCGCCGTTGAAGACCAGCACGGCCGGCCCGACCGAGAACGGCTGCGAGGCCCGCTCGTCCAGGTCTATAATGCTGAGACGACTGTGCAACAGGTGGGTGTGCCGGTCGCCGAACTGGTGGTGATAGGAGTTCCGCTGGTCCGGGCCCCGGCGCCACATAAGGCCCAGGCAATCGTGGATGCGATCCTCGGAGAGTTTCCGACAGCCCTGGTACCCCGCGATCCCGCACATGGGTCTAGACCTTCAGATCCGCTTCCTGAGTCAGATCCGCCTCGTGAATGGGGTCCCCCGCCGCAATCGGACGAGCCGCCTTCCGGCCCACAACCCGCGCCTCCTCACCCGGAGGGAGGCCTCCGCCCGGACGGAGCCAGGTCAGGTCATCAGCGGACACCACCTGTCCCGCTTCCAGGTCCCGCGCGGCGACGATCGAGCGGCGCACGCTGTTCAGCACCGGCTCCTCGCAGGCCAACACCTGCTTCTCGGCCCGTCCGAGGAACGTCTCCACC
>JAGMDA010000191.1 GCA_023128935.1 Candidatus Eiseniibacteriota bacterium
AACCCGGCCGTTCCCATCGGGGTGCGGTGTGTCCTCGTGAGGGAGTCATTATGTGTGGCCAAGTTGGCGAGCCGCCGGTTCTTCTCGATGCAGGCGAATGCACACGTTGCGTTCCGGCTCAGCCTAGTTGTTCAATGACTCACCGCACCCAACTGTATCCCGAGTTGACTGGGTGCACTGGAACCCGAGCCAGCTCAAGGCACGCTATCCTATCATTTCACCGGCTCGGGGCTGGCCACCTCCACCTGGGACCGAGCCGCTTGCGGTTGCCGGCACAGCCCGACGCTCAAGTGGTAGCCGAGTTGCCTGAGATCCAGTCTGGCGGTCAAGTCGAGAGACAGCGGTGTCACGGACACATCCCCCCCCACCTTCACCACCCAGACATCGGAATCCGGTTCGGCCTCCTGATAATCTGCAATCTGCTGGTAACCCGATTTCTCTCCATTCCGGCAACGTTCCGGAATCCGCGGCAAGTAGTATCTCCTACGCGATAGGCGGGTCACCCGAATCGATGCCTGAGGCGAGGCATCGGCCGGGACATTGACATTCAGGACATCCACATCCGGAGGGAGCAGAGTCCCCAGGATGCAGCCTGCCAGTCGGCGGGTAATCGCGATTGCGGCCGTAGTGTCACCGGGTTCATCACCGGTCATCTCCTGCGTGGGGTCCATCTCGAGCGATACGGCCATGGAGGGGATGCCAAAGGCTCCCGCCTCGAGCGCGGCTCCGACGGTTCCCGAGATAGTCACTTCCAGCCCCAGATTCGCACCGTGATTGATCCCCGAAACCACCAGCGCCGGGGGCCGGTCGGCCACCTCGAGAAGGCCATGCACCACCGCCTGGGCCGGGCTCGCATCCACTGCATAGGCCGCCACCCGTTCGCCATTGATCCAAAGAGCGGTGGGTTGGAGCTTCCCGGACGAATGGTGGGGCATCGAACGCCCCCCACCAGACCACTGGCGGTCGGGAGCTATGACCAGTAGTTCACCAAGCGGCTGAAGGGCCTGCGCTGCAGCCCACAGGCCCCGGGAGCGGATCCCGTCATCGTTGGTGAGCAAGATGAGTTCGCGTGGCATCGCATTCCCCTCTCGGATACTGAAATCCATAACCCACGCGAGCAGTATAGCCTTTCGAAGGTGTGTCCAGATTTAGCGGCATGTGAGCAGTTTGTGAGCGAGGGAGACGACACCGGGCGCGACGAACCGTTCATGGTTTAGGATCTCCATCCGTTGCCGAACGAGACGGGCACATCCTGGCAACCAACAATCACAGTTACCTTCAACCACCCTGTGGACCCCAGCACTCTCACCGCGGAGTCTTTCCGCGTGCGGGGAACGGTTACGGGACCGGTCGTGGGGTCGCTCCGGCTCTCACCCGATGGGCGCTCGGCGGAGTTCCATCCGGATGGGAGCATGATAGGAACATGCACACGGGCCCAAGTAGCGGTCGAGTGAGGCTTGCTGGAAGACAGGGCATGGCCACCCGCTCTGCACGCGGCTATAGTTGGAATGCAGGAGCGGTGACTCGTGTAGCTTGAACAGCCGGCTAGCCGGTCAGCGGGCCTGGCGAATGTGAATTCGGTAGGTCGTGTGGCAACGTGCATTGCATGACATCCTCGCGTGGTCTTTCTGCATCCGCCTAGCGAGGGAGGGAACACACACGGGGAGGTGTGTCATGAGAGCCCATGTCATTTTCTGGATCTTGATGCTGGCCGTGGGGCTGTCCACCGGTACGAACGACGGTGGATCGGTGCACACCGCTGTGTATGTGCCTCCTCCGTCCCGCGCCCAATTGCCCCCATCCCCGACGCCGGATCGGGTAGTCATGCACCTGGCCGATGCCTGGGGGACGGGCGAGCTGCAGACAGCAGATTCCTGCGGCGCCGTCGCAGCAGAGTGGCTGAGCGCGGATGAGGCCGACCGGCTGCTCGATTCCCTGCCCCCACTAAGTGGGGTGGCACCGAAGGCCGCCTTCGCGCTTCCGGATCGAACGCTCCCACCACCCCGCACGGGCCGCACGTTGAATGCGCCCTTCCCACTCGTACCCGATGCGTCGGATCCCCCGCTGGTGGAGAGCGGTCCGCTCGAGGTCACTCGCCATGCACCCGAGGGCGAACTTCCTCTGGCCTCACATCTGACAGTTACTTTCAACCAGCCGATGATCGCGCTGGGGGGCAATGCGCGACCGGTAATTCTGGATCCCCAGCCCGAGGGCGTGTGGCGTTGGATTGGAACCCAGACGCTCCTCTTCGAACCCAAGCCACGATTCCCGATGGCCACGCAGTACGAGGTCAGCATCCCCGCGGGCACCCGATCGGCAATCGGTGGCTGGCTGGGGGCGGCGCAGACGTGGAGCTTCGGCACGCCGCCGCCGAAGGTCGTGAAATTCCGACCTGGGTCGGCACCCCAGGGGTTGGAGCCGAATCTGGCAGTGGCATTCGATCAGGCGATCGATCCGGAGGCCGTGCTCGCGACGGTTCACCTTCACAGTGAAGGAAAGACGTACCCACTGCGCCTGGTTACCATCGATGAGATCGAGCCCGATCAAACGTTGCAGGCGTTTCTCGCTCAGGTCCCCCCGGAGCGCCGGCTACTCATGCGTTCCGTGGGTACGCTGCCGGCCGCCACCGACTTTGAGATCTCCCTGGGTCCCGGCCTACCGTCGGCCGAGGGTCCCCGCTGTACCGATCAGGCCGAGGTACGCCGCTTTCACACCTACTACCCGCTCGCAGTGGTCGATCATGGTTGCGGCAACGACGATTGTCCGCCGCTGAGACCACTCCCAATCGAATTCAACAATCCACTGGACGAGCAGGCCTTCGATTCGGCAGAGCAGGTAACGGTCATCCCGCCGATTCCGGGACTGCGCTGCAAGGTTCGCGAGCGCTTCCTGACCTTGCAGGGCCGCACCCAGGCGCTTACTGAGTACCGGGTGATCCTGGACGCCGGAATTCAGGATGTCTTTGGGCAAACGCTGGGTGCCCCGGTTACATTGACCTTCCCGATTGGCGAACCCGCTCCATGTCTGCACTGGGATCTCCACCGCTTTGCGATGCTCGATCCGACCGGTCCACCGATGGTGCCGGTCTATGCGATCGGCATACCCGCGTTGGATGTATCGATCCACCGGATGGAACCCACCGACTGGGAGGCGTACCGGCACCTGGGATTGCGGGATTCCATCACCCTTGGACGCAAGGTCTGGGAAGAGACGATCGATCTGGGAGATCGCTATCTGGAGTTGAGTGAGGTGTTGATAGACCTCAGCGGCGCCCTGCGCGGCTCACCGGCTCATCTAGTGCTCGAGGTGTCCCGTGCGGGGATCCCCGACGACCATCCCCGCCGGAAGAAGCGTGGGTGGATCCAATGTGGAAGCATCGGGCTTTCCGCCCACTGCGACGATGAGCAGCTGCTGGTCTGGGCAACCGATCTCGCGAGCGGCCGGCCGATGAACGACGTACGCGTCCATCTCGAGGGTTCCGATGAGGAGGCCAGGACCGATAGCAACGGCCTGGCTACGCTGCACCCGGTCTCCAGCAGGCGCACGCTCCTGGTTGCAGAGAAGGGCTCGGATAGCGCCATTCTGCCGGAGAGACGGTTGCGTACACGGCCGCGAGACGAAGACTTCGTGTGGTTCGTTGTGGATGATCGCAAGCTTTACCAACCTGGTGAGACGGTGCATGTGAAGGGCTGGGTGCGCTGGCGGACGCCGGGGCCCACCGGTGACATTCTTCCGCTAGAAGGACGGGGGCGAGCACCGGCACCACTTCACCATCCAGACCTTCCGGCGTCCTGAATTCGAGGTGACAACCGCGGCCGATGCAGGCACTGCCTTTCTGGGTGAGCCGACAACGATCACCGCTCTCGCGACCTATTACGCGGGTGGGGCACTCCCGGGAACCGAGATCACCTGGCGTGTGCAGGCACATCCGGGTAGCTACCGTCCTCCCGGATGGCGTGGGTTCACGTTTGGCGAGTGGACGCCGTGGTGGGAATCTGGCGGGAGCAGCTCGCGCTGGGGTGATCAGCGCCACGTCGGGCGGACCGATTCGCACGGGCATCATCGTTTGGAGATCACCTTCGAGAGTGGTCCGCCGCGTCCGGTGAGTATCCGGGCCGAGGCAACCGTCCAGGATGTCAACCGCCAGGCGCGGAGTGCCTCGTCGGTTCTCCTCCTGCACGCGGCCGACCTCTACACTGGACTCAAGTGCCCGCGCCACACGTGTCGGGTCCGAGACACGCTGCACATCGAGGCGATCGTGACCGACCTCGACGGCAACGCGGTCGCCGAGCGCGAGATCATCATCGCCGTTGAGCGTCTCGAGTGGCGCTACGAAGAGCGGGAAGGCAAACTCATCGTAGCCGCGACCCGCACCGACACCCTCATCTCGGCGATGGAGCCGATCCCCTGGACGTTCCGGCCCGATGAGGGCAGATCCTGGCGCTTGCGGGCGACTGTGATCGACGACCAGGGACGGCGCAACCGGACGAGCCGTCGGGTGTGGGTTCCCGGGGGGCCAGTTCCTCCTCCCTCACGCCGCATGTCCGCCGATCGGGTGACCCTGATCCCTGATCGTGAGGAGTGGTCCCCTGGTGATACGGCGCATGTGATGCTCCAGGCGCCCTTCCTCCCGGCGGAGGCGCTGATTTCCTTGCGGCGGGAAGGATTCTTGAAAACCTGGAGTCGCCGACTCGAGGGTCCGGAGCAGATGATCGATGTTCCGATCGAGTCCGAGTACATGCCCGGCCTTACCTTGCATGTCGATCTGGTCGGTTCCGCGCCGCGCCTTGGGCCAGACGGGGAACCGCTGGCTTCCTTGCCCCGGCGGCCCGCCTACGCCACGGGGAATCTCAGACTGAAGGTTCCCCCCCATGAGAGGCGCCTGGCGGTGAATGCCTCGTGCGCCGATTCGGTCGACTACTTCTATGCCTTTCGAGCGACGGGAACAGCCGATATGTACGGCCGTCGGCGCGTGCTGCTCGCACGACCCGAAGATCTGGCTATGGAGGACGAGTCGCTTCTACAGTCACTTGGAGCCGCGCAGGGCTCCGCCGCCATGCACGTCCGCGGCGGGCGGGTGTCGGAGGTAGAGCTTGGGATCGCAGTGGATGATGTTAGGCTCACGGGCCGCGCCGACATGTCATTGGAACTTGTGCGTGGCGCCGCGTCAGGCCCCGATCCCGGTGCTATTCAAGTCCGGTCCGATTTCAATGCCCTTGCCCTCTTCGCGCCGGAGGTCGTGACCGACGCGCATGGGCAAGCCACCGTTGCGGTGCGGATGCCGGGGAATCTCACGCGGTACCGCGTAATGGTGCTGGCCGCTGACGCTGGGAACCGTTTCGGCGCCGGTGAGTCGGCGGTGACGACCCGTCTGCCGCTCATGGTGCGCTGTTCGCCGCCCCGATTCTTGAACTACGGCGATCACTGCGAGCTTTCGATCGTGCTACAGAATCGGACGGGCGATCCTTTGTCGGTTGACCTGGTTGCCCGCGCATCGAATCTCACCTTGCCTGCCGGGAACGGTCGTCGCGTGACAGTGCCCGCGCACGACCGGGTGGAGGTTCGCCTCCCCGCCGTCACCGAGGAGGCGGGCATCACCGAGGTGCAGATCGGTGCGCGCAGCGGCAGCTTGGCGGACGCGATCGCGGTGCGGATCCCGGTCTGGACACCCGCTACGACGGAGGCCTGCGCCACCTACGGCACGCTTGATGAGGGTGCGATCCGCCAGATGCTGCGCGTTCCCGAGCGGGCCATCACCGACTACGGTGAACTCGAGATCACAACCTCATCGACCGCGCTGCAGGCATTGACTGATGCGGTGATCTACCTGGCGACCTACCCCTATCGTTGCGCCGAGCAGATCGCCTCGCGGGTTCTCACGATTGCGGCGCTGAAAGATGTGTTGACCACCTTCGCGGCCGAGGGGCTTCCCGATCCCGAGACGCTTGCGCAGCAGATGGAAGTGGACATCACGGAGCTCATCGAACGCCAGAACAGCGATGGCGGCTGGGGCCTCTGGCGCCGGAGGGCAGACTCGTGGCCGTTTGTCACGATTCACGCCGCCCACGCGCTGGCGCGCGCTAAACACATGGGCTACACGGTTCCGGAATCGGCATGGAAACGCGCACATGGTTACCTCAAGCACATCGAACGCAGGATACCCAACTGGTACTCCGAGCGTGTGAAACGCACCATCATCGCTTACGCCTTGTACGTCCGCCTGCAGATGAACGATGCCGATCCCAGAAAGGCGCGGGGCCTGATCCGGGACGCGGGTGGCTGCGCTGAGGTGCCGCTGGAAGCCTTGGGCTGGCTAATGCCAGTTCTGGGCGAGGGGGGCGGGGCCGCCCAGGCGGAGCTGGAGAAGATCCATCGCCACCTGGAAAACCGCGTGGCCGAGACTGCAGCGACCGCGCAGTTTGTTTCTCGCTATGAGGAGGACCAGTATCTCATCTTCCATGGCGCCCGCCGCACCGATGCCCTGCTCCTGGAAGGTCTCCTCAGCACGCGACCCGATAGCGACCTGATCATCAAGATTGTCCGTGGTTTGCTAGCTCATCGCAAACGGGGTCGCTGGGGCAACACGCAAGAGAACACCTGGGTTCTCCTCGCCCTTCATCACTACTTCGTTATACACGAGAAGGTGACGCCCGATTTCCTGGCCCGCGCCTGGCTGGGGGATCAGCTGGTGGCCGAGCAAGCGTTCCGCGGGCGCTCCACCGACCGCCATCAGCTAACGGTCCCCATGTCCTGGCTGGCCGAGCGCGGGGGGGCGCTCGATCTTCACCTGCAGCACGAAGGGCAGGGACGCCTGTACTACCGGATCGGCATGCGGTACGCCCCCGATGACCTTCTGCCCAAGTCCGCCGCACACGGATTCCACGTCACGCGCGTCTACGAGGCGATTGATGATTCGACCGATGTGTGGCGGGATGAGGACGGCATCTGGCACGTACGTGCCGGTTCGCGCGTGCGCGTGCGGCTCACCATGGTCGCCCCGGCGCGGCGCTACCACGTGGCCCTGGAGGACCGGCTGCCTGCCGGCTTCGAGCCGCTCAATCCGCACCTCCGCGGTACCGGCGAGATCCC
>JAGMDA010000192.1 GCA_023128935.1 Candidatus Eiseniibacteriota bacterium
AACATCACGGGCTGCCTGATCCCATATCTCTCAACGCTTCAAGGGTTTCTTTCAGGTAAATCCTCATCGCAGGCACTTCGATCCTGGCGATTCTCTGACTTGATTTTCCAGTGAGATGTCCGCTGAAGCTTTCCAGCCAGTCCGCACTTACTGGTCGTAGGGGAGAATATGCGACATCAATCCGCGGGGGATCCTGCCCAGGCGTCGCCCAGTAATTGTCAATGACAACAGAAGGTTAAGGATGGCTCCGGGAGTGGTGTGCCAGGCAAAAGTGTCAACTAATTATGACGTTTTTGGTGGCGGCGACCGCGTGGGTGGCTTGTTTGCACCAAAAACCGCACCGATGGCCCACCGAAAACGACAAAACAGTTGACACATGGCACCCGAGGTGCTACCGTTGGTCGCGCTTGGAGGAAACGGCCGATGACCCAACAGAAGAAGGACTTCCTGAAAGCCGAGGGGCTTCTGAATCCCAGGCCCGAACGTGTAACTCATCCCATCTTCCAGTCCCTCGACTTCTTCAATCCACTCGACTTGCCGCAGGTCAGATATGAGTTGCTTCGCGCCGCCAGGGCCGAGGATGCCTCGGTAGCAGAAGCTTGCAGGCTCCTGGGCTTTTCCAGAGAGTACTTCTATCGGCTTGATCGCGACTTCATGGAACGCGGATACGTAGCCTTGCTTGGCTCGCCCAGAGGTCGCCGTCCGCTCATCGCCCTGAACCAGGAGATCGTCAACTTCATCGTCCACCGCAAGCTGGAGCAACCGAGGCTATCAGGAGAGAAACTGCGCAAGGAGATTCTGACACTGTACAAGGTGGAGTGCTCACGGCGAACCGTCGAGAGAATTGTCGAGAAGGTTGGGGTCAGAAAAAGGGGGGCGCACACACCCTGACCTTGGATGTCGGAGGTCACGAGCATCAGCACAGCCAGTTCGTAGACGACCAAGATTTGCCACAGTGGCTCTATGAGCGTGCGCGTAGGGCGGTCCTTGATCGTCGCCTCCGAGTGGACCAATCACTCACAGACACGCTGCAAGCTCATGGCCCGGCTGGTCTGTTTATCGACCCCGAGAGTATCCTTGTCTCCTCATCGCTACGGCACACGCGCAGCAGTGCACGCAAGGGCACCGCCATGCATCACGCCCATCTGTCGGATCAAGCCTTCGTAATCATTGCTAAATCGTTGGCCGAAGGGGTCGGCGTCGCGGCAACGGCGCGCATTCAAGGCGTCGACAAGAAGACCGTACTGCTTGTTCTGGCCAAGGCCGGCGAACACGCCGCGAAGATCGACCGAGCCCTGATGAGGAACCTGATCGTCTCAGAGTGCCAACTTGACGAAATGTGGTCATTCATCGGCAAGAAGGAGAAGAATCTCGAACCAGATGAAAAGCTACGGGGTGAACTTGGTGACGCCTGGATCTGGATCGCCTTCGACGCGGTCAACAAGGTCGCCATCGCCTCGGTCATCGGAAAGCGCACCCAGCCGCATGCCGTCGAGCTTCTTCAAAAGGTCAAGCGGGTCACTGCGCGAATGCCTACCCTCTTCTCCTCCGACCAACTGGATCAGTACGGCAACGCGCTACTCGAAGTCTACGGCACCTTGATGACTCCACCTCGCAAACCTGGTCCGGGTAGACCGCCAAATCCGAGGCTCGTCCCGCCGGATGACCTGCTCTATGTCCAAGTCGTCAAGGAGTACAAGAAGTCCCGGGTGGTCAAGGTAACCCGCAAGGTGGTCTTCGGTGACCCTGACAGGGTCTCCGCCATCCTGGAGTCCTCATCGGTCAGCAGCGCTATCAACACCTCCTACATCGAGCGGTATAACGGGACCGTCCGCCACATCGACGCTCGCTGCACCCGTAAAACGCTTCGATTCTCCAAGTGCAAGGACAACCATGTACGTCAGCTCGCCCTGAGCTTCGCCTACTACCACCTTTGTCTGCCACACAGGTCCTTGAGCAAACAGTACGGACAGCCCACCACGCCCATAATGGCCGCAGGCCTCACCGACCATGTCTGGACCATGGGGGAACTGCTCACATCACGCGACGAGAATCTGCGCAGCCAAAGCTAAACTGGACCACTACCGACATTCCGTTGTATCCTGGTAAGCTCAAGCAAGTGAGACGCAAGAATGCGAGGATGCCATGAAGAATCAGACCGTCAAGAAGATCGTGACGCTTCTGGATGACCTGTCGGATAAAAAGGCACGTTCCGTGATCGAGTACATCCAGTTCCTGCGCTGGTCGGACGAACGATTCAGCGAGGAAGAGATTGCCGTCATCCAAAAATCAAGAGGGGAAGCCCGGAAGGGCGAGGGCGCTCCCTGGCGGAACGTGCGTGACGATGTATGAAATCCTTCTCCAACGACAGGCCACGAGATACTACAAGCGCTGCGGGCGGGACATCGCCTGGAGACTGGCCGCCTGCTTTACGGAGCTCGAAGAAAATCCCTACGGACCCGACACCAAGGCGCTGAGGGGCAAGCTGCAAGGTGCGCGCCGCTGCCGGGTGGGCGGCCTACGGGTGGTTTACGAGGTGCATGAGGAAGCGAAGGTTGTCCATGTGCTGGCCATCTTGCCGCGGGGAAACGTCTACAAGAAGAAGAATTAATTATGAGGTGGCGAGTAGACCGGAGGAATCACACCTCCGGCCCCTCGCAGAACGGTACTAATTGAGAAAAGCAAGAATCTCAGGAGGCATGAAATGAAGCGCATGAGCATTTGCGTTTGGGTGCTGGCTCTCTTTTCCATCCTGGCCCTGTCGGCCTGCAGTTCTTCCGGCGGCGGCGCGGACGGCGGCGGCGCGGACGGCGGCGACGAAGACGGATTCGTGGGCGCCGATCTGGCCAACATCCCATGCGAACCGGGCCAAACCCGCT
>JAGMDA010000193.1 GCA_023128935.1 Candidatus Eiseniibacteriota bacterium
CTGGTACGCTTCTGCCAAGGCTTCAGGCTGCTAGTACACATCTGTCAAGCTTTCAGGTTTAGCGCGCATTGAAGGCTTGTCAACCTAGGTTGAGGTTTAGGGCCGAGTCCTGCTCTTGGTTGCTCCGCCCAATTCTCTTTCCATCAAGCGATTACGAGAAATTCCCTGTTCGGGCATGAGACTTGCACCTTTCAGTGCATTCGATGAATGAAGAGGCGAGCTTGACGCGCGGGGGCACATCGGGTGGTTGCCTGTGATTCACCGAAGGGTGCGAGTGACCGTGACGCAGCGCCCCCGCGTGATCCTTGGCATGCGGGTGCGGCCGGTGGCGCGTACGTATCAGGGGTCCGGGGCCACGGCCGGAAGACCTGTCCGTGCGGTCGCGCCTGTCCGTGCGGTCGCGGTAGAGAGGCGCCATGAAATGATGTGCTCGCTGGAGCGTGATGTAGGGTGCTCTGGGTTCTGGGGAGATGATCGAGTCGGGTATCATCAGCAAGGACAAGGCGGCCCGGTCCCTGGATAAGATGCTTCGAGCAGGGAGCCGGCTACCCGCAGAGGAAGTCAGCCGTCTGCTGCGCCAGTGGACAGGGGATTCTTGAGCAGATTTGGGAGATGTCGGCCAGGCCTGGGACCGCGATCCGGGGACCTCGCAGGGGTTCGCTGGACTATTTGGCGATCGTGGAAAATTGATTGACAACTTGAAAATATCACGATAATTTCAAGTCATGTTTACACGTGGACTCAGACTCCCCGAGCCGGGAACGGAGACCTTCTTTCTCTGGGGGCCAAGGCAGACCGGGAAGACCACACTCCTGCGTGCGGCATATCCGGGCGCTCTGTGGCTCGATCTCTTGAAGGCCGAAGAGTTCCGCCGCTACCTGGAGCATCCCGAGTGGCTACGCTCCGAGATCCCAGAGGAGAGGCGGGCGCCCTTCGTGGTCATCGACGAGGTGCAGAAGGTTCCCCAGCTGCTGGACGAGGTACACTGGCTGCACGAGAATCGCGGGGTCCACTTCGCGTTGTGCGGTTCGAGCGCCAGGAAGGTCAAGCGAGGACAAGCCAACCTGCTGGGCGGCAGAGCCATCCGCTATGAACTGCTCGGTCTGACCTCGGCCGAACTCGGTTCCGAGTGGGACCTCGACCGTATGATCAACCATGGCTACCTTCCCAGGATATACCTCTCCCGTCGGCCATTGCGGCTGTTGAGAGCGTACGTCGCAGACTATCTCAAGGAGGAAGTGGCCGCCGAGGGACTGGTCCGTAATCTGCCGGTGTTCTCGGAGTTTCTCGGCATCGCCTCCTTGTCGGACACCGAACCGGTCAACTTCTCCACCATCGCCAGGGAGTGTGGCGTCTCGAGCCAGACGGTCAAAGGCCACTTCCAGATTCTCGAAGACACTTTGCTTGCCGGCTGGCTCCCTTCCTATCGCAAGCGTCCCAAGCGGCGGGTCATCGCCTCGCCGAAGTTCTACTTCGCCGACGTGGGCGTGGTGAATTTCCTGGCCAAGCGACCTGGACTGGAGCCCGGCTCGCCGCTCTACGGCAAGGCTTTCGAGAACTGGTGCTTCCACGAGCTCAGGGCCTACAACGCATACACGGAGTCGTTCGCCGAATTCTCCTACTGGCGGCTTGCTAGCGGCATCGAGGTGGACTTTATCGTCAATAACATGAACGTCGCAGTTGAGGCTAAGTCAGCGCGCAAGATTACCTCGGACCACCTGAAGGGCTTGCGGCAGCTCGCGGCCGACCAGCCCGGCGTCGGCCGGCGCATCGTTGTCTGCCTCGAGCGCAAGGCGCGCAAGACGACAGATGGTATCGAGATCCTGCCGGCCGCCACCTTCGCCCGGCGCCTCTGGCAGGGGGAGATTCTCCAACCACGCCAAGCCAACGCGTGCACAATCACGTGATCCTGGCGAACAAGCATCGAAGTCCCCAGGGCACCTGACCAAGCGTCCCGCTCTTATGTTCCCTACCTATAATGATGCTTGAGCCCATTTGCGGCTCGCGGCATCCCGTGACGCACGCATGCCAGGTCTCAAGCGGTTGCAACCGGCACGATTCCGTTTATAATGCACCGGTACTGGGAACAACGCTTGAATCTCAAGCTTAGTTCAGATCTCAGTCCGAATCCAAAAGCAGATGCGAAACCGAATCCAAAAGCAGATGTAGAACCAAATCCAAAGCCAAAGCCAAATCCAAAACCAAAACCAAAGCCAAAACCA